>CANSQX010000061.1 GCA_947649225.1 uncultured Flavonifractor sp. | reverse complement strand
CAGTTCAGTGTATCCAGAAGATATATAAAAACACCGCTCCGATTTTGTCGGAAGCGGTGTTTTGTGTAAGGTTGACAGTCCATTAAATTGTTGTGCTTTTGTATGCTCTTGCTAATGGAAGATAAAGAAGCTTTGCATCGAAATACAGGAAGTAATGCAAGAAGTATGGATGAAAGTTCTGTAAATACAAGGTTCTAGAAATCACAATAGTTTTTTGCGGTATAGGATAGCAAAATTCTCACGTTGACAAATCCCTCAATATATAGTTTGATACATAAAGAGGGGATGGCTGAATTTGGAACAGGAGCGGGAAAGCGCCGCATGGAACGGCCAAAGAGGGGATCATTATGTTCGATACTGTGTATTTCTACCTGGCGCTTGTGGTTGTCATATTCGCGCTGGGCGATTTGATCAGTCACATAACAAAGGGGCGGCTGTCCGGGTTGATGATGGTCATGCTGCTCTTCAATATGGGTACTACGGTGAACCTGCGGCAGCTCATCCGTGAGTGGCGGACAGTGGCGCTGGCCGTGCTTCTGACGGGGAGCGCTTGTGTGGCGATGCTGATCGTGGGCGCCCCTCTGATTGGCGCTGAGACGGTATGGATCGGTATGCCCTCGGTGAACGGCGCTACTATTGCCACCTCGCTCATGTCGGAGGCTGCGATTGCCAACGGTATGCCGGAGGCGGCGGCAATGTGCGCAGTGATATGCGCGGTTCAGCGCTTGGTTGGCACGCCCATTGCTTCGGCCATGGGGCGGCGCTATGCGGTTAAACTGCTGAAGGAGTACCGGCAAGACCCTCAGGCGGTGCGCGGCCTTTTGACCGCCGGGCAGGGGGGCGGTGCCCACAGGGAGCGGGAGCCCTTCTATCTCAGACACAAGGCGCTCTTTACATCCAATGTACAAATTGCTATCACCTGTACCGGGGCTTTTCTCGCACGTTTTCTGGGCTCCTGCACGCCCATCGACTACAGCATCTGGGCCCTGCTGCTGGGACTGCTCTCCGGACTGGGGGGCTATCTCCCGCCGAAACCCCTTCAGAACGGCAATGCCTATGGGTTGATCCTTATCGCCGTGTTCGGATCCATTATTCCGGCCCTGGGCGGAGTTTCCATCCAGGATCTGGGCGCCATGGCGCTGCAAATTGCCGTGCTCTTCGCCGCAGCCTGCGGGGGGATCTTCCTGTCTGGCTGGCTGCTCCCCGCGTGGAAGCTGGTGGGCAGCCGCGATCTGGCGGCCGGCATTGGGGCCATGCAGTTCGTAGGGTTCCCGTCTAACGTGGTGATCTGCCGGGAGGTCAGCGAGGCCGTCGGGCAGACGGAGGAAGAGAAGCGCTTAATCGACGAGGCACTGAGCGTGCCCTACGTGGTGGGAAGTATCACGGTTGTCACGATCCTGTCCGTCGTTCTGGCGGGCATCATCAGCAGCCGTCTGTTTACAGCGGGGTGAAGGAGGAGCAAAATGCCGCCGGCCAGTTGGCCGGCGGCATTGTTTCATAATTTGTCATGCTTGGGCTCACCCCTCCGCCTGCTCCAGGCGGCTGTGCTCTGCCTGGGCCTCGGGGGAAAAGGGAGGCGGGACGAGCTGGGGGAAATAGGCCTTGATGCAGCGCAGCGCATCCTTCTCCGCCGGTCGCAGATTCCGATCGTCGCGGTGGATCAGGCACAGCTCCATATCGTTCTCCCCGGCGATCGGGACGGCCTGGAGGACGCTGTTGTCAACGCCGGTGTTGGACTGAATGGCGTAACCGCTCAGAACGCCCAGCATGTCCAGCTCCAGAATGGCGTGCTTGATCAGGGACACATTGGAAAAGGTGGCATAGCGGTTGTTGCCGCGGAGGGTCTGTGCCACCACCAGGTGCGTTTTGCTGGAATAGAAGTGGGGCAGCAGCGCGAGCTTGACATTTTGCAGGTGCCGGATCTCTATCTGCGCCAGACCGGCCAGGGGATGGTCCCGGCGCATCAGGAGATACAGGTGGTCGCGGAACATGCTGTAGACCTGAACCTGAAATTTTGCCGCAGTGTTCTAGAAGCGCTTCCGGACGGCGGGGCGCATATAGGACAGGCCGATATCGGCCTCGTTCCGGATGACCCGCCGGCCGACCAGTCCTTGGCGCTCCTCGTGAAAAATCAGCGCCGTATCCGGGTTCAGACGGTGGAACGCCCTGCTGATGGGGAGATCCAGGGCGCAGTTGATACTCGGGGAGCTCAGGATCCGCACCGGCTGGACCAGGGCTCCGGCCTCGGCGCTGATTTGGCCGATCTGGTTCAGACGGGCGGTGATCCCCTCCGCCAGGGCCAGCGCCTCCTTGCCCTCCTCGGTGGGGACCACCCCGTTGTGCATCCGGGAGAAGATCGGAAAGCCCAGCTCCTCCTCAATCCCCTTGACGATGGCGCTCAGGGAGGCCTGCTCGATATAGAGCGCCCGGGCCGCGCCCGAGATGGAGCGGCACTTCTCAATTTCAAGCAGATAGCTCAGATATTCCAGCCGCATACTGACACCTCCGGCCCCCCGGGAAGGAGGGGGCTGATCGTCTGAAAATAGTCCTGGATACAGGTGACGGCGACCCGCTCCGGATGGCGCAGATTGCGCCCGGCGCGGGATATCATGCAGATTTGGACGCCGCAGAGCGCATCTTCGCCCTGGATCGGGATCATCCGGCAGCCGGGCGGCATCCCGCCGGGCTCCTGCCGGATCGCATAGCCCGTGAGGCAGGCGGCCATGCCCAGCTCCGCTGCGGCCTGCTTGACAATGGACACGCTGGGGAAGACCGTCATCTGAATGCGCTGGGCCCGCAGTGCGCTCCAGATTCCCCTCTGCTCCCCCTGGATGGCCTGCTCCGCGCAGGCAAAGCGCTCGCCGGCAGATCCGCCAGTGCGACCCCGGCCCGCTGGGCCAGCCGGTGCTCACCGTGGACAAACAGATAGAGCCGGTCGGCGCACAGCCGCTTGACATGGAGCTGGCTGCTGTCCGCCCCGGTGAGCAGCTGGCGGAGCTCCGGTTCCGTCAGACAGGCCACCCCGATGTTGGCGGCCCCCTGCGCCAGCCGGGGGCCGATCTCCGTCCGGGGCAGCTCCTCCACGATCAGGCCGCCCTGGAGCTCATGCGCATAAAACCGCCCGGCCAGCGGTACCGGCAGGCCGGTATTGATGTCCGGGCACACCAATATCGGGATGGGCTGCGCGCTGTTTTCCGCGTGGCGTTTCAGACCCAGGAGCTCTTCATATTGCGCGTCGATCTCCTGGGACAGCTCCATGAGCATACGGCCCTCCGCTGTGGGCGTCACCCCGTTGGAGGCGCGCTGAAAGATCAGGAAGCCCACCTCCTCCTCCAACGCCCGGACAATCGCGCTCAGGGTGCTCTGTCCCACGCGGAGGGCCTTGGCCGCCGCCGAGATGGAATGGCGCCGGTTGATTTCCAACAGGTAGTGAAGATGCTCTGGCCGCATTGCGTTGCCCTCCTTTCTGTGCTTGGTATGCGCTCTATTTTACCCTGCCTGCGGGGGATATGCAAGGGAGCTGCGCAGTCTGGAACAGCACCGGCAGCCAGACGGGCAGAATCTGCCGTCTGGCTGCCATAGGGACGGTGTGCGCGGGAGGCTCAGCCCTCAATCTGGCGGTAAATCTCCTCCAGGGTCAGCTCGGGGGGGAACCCCAGGTTCTCCAGGGTGCGGCCGTCCGCGCCGAGATAGTCCCGGCCGTTGATCGTCCCCGCCACACACAGGAACGCGCTCAGAACCGGCATCTCCAGGCCGAGCCGCCTGGCCACGGAGACGGCGAACGCGCCGCCGCAGCCGCAGTCCTCGTGGAGGTAGCGGTGATCCAGGGCATTGGGGCCGTCCATGTGGTGGTAAAAGGTGTGAATCTCCGGGTGCTCCTCCAGATGCTGCACCTTCGCAATCATGCCCATGGGGTTCTTATGTACCTGCATACCCATTGCCTCGATCACGGCCTGCCGCTCCAGGCGGATTTTGTCGATGCAGCGGACCACGGCGGGGGTGAACGCGTATTGGAACAGGGAGAACGCGTCCCCCTTGCGCTCGATCTCCGGGGCGGAGAGGACGGTGCTGGCAATGTGGTTGATGACGTTGCCGGCGTTGATGACGCCCTCGAATACATTCCGGTTGGCGCTGTACTCCACCACGCCCTCCAGGGCCTGGAGGACCCGCCGGGTATCGGAGGCGGGCAGCGACGCGGCCCGGCCCTTCAGGTTCAGGGGCATACCGACTGTGACCTCCGCCTCCCCGGTCAGGCGGCAGGGGAAGAAATTCCCCTCCTTCTCCGTCAGGGTGACATCCGCCGTGACGCCCAGCTCCTGAAACACCTGGCGGAACACGAAGGAACCCAGGTTGCCGGGGATGATCAGGATATGCTGGCCGTCCTCCAGATGGGGGGCGATCTGCCGGGCGATCTCCTCGTGCCGGCTGGACATCACGTCCACAAAGATGGCCTGGGCGCCGCGGATGGCCCGGGCCGGGTCGGTGGTCACCCGGGCGGGCGTACCCTTGCCCTGGCCCTCGCCCAGCAGGGTGATCCCGCCCCGCTGCTCCACCGCCTCCAGGCGGCCGGCAAACCGGCTGGCGTCGTAAAGCGTAACATGAAAGCCGCGCATGGAGAGGACGGCGGCCACGCCGTGACCCGTGGCCCCGGCGCCAATTACAGTAATACGTTCTATCATCCTCGCATCTCCTTTTCTGTCTGAGCGTATGGGGTTAGGCCTTGTTTGAACCTTGGCGGAATGCCCAACGGCGAGCGATTTTACCCCAAGGGCATGTGCTATCCGTGAGGCGGCAAAGCTGCCAACGGCTATCCGATTCCGCCAGGCAAGGCAAAAATTCGCAGGAATATCTGGTGCATTTCAAACGTGATTCACGCCGTATGGCGGAGATAGATCCGCCGTTTGGGCGGTTTGGCATGGTTCAAACAGGGCTTAGGGAATCAGGCTGAACAGCGCAAACACGGGAATCGCAACCACAAGGATGCACAGGCAGCCAAACAGGGGGAACTTGAAGCGCATCCTGCTGTCGGGCAGAGACTCGTGGGCGTGGTAGATCGCGGCGGGCGCGGAGGAGCCCGGAAGGACAATGCCCATATTGATGATGAAGATCAGCGCGGCCCCCGCGATCTGGGGATTCATGCCGCTCTGCATGACAAAGGGCGCCACAATGGGGATCATGGCCGTCCCGAAGGCCACGTTGGAGCCCACGTTGGTCAGAATCAGACTGATAATGATGATAAAGGCCAGTAGGAAGAAGCTGCTCTTCCCCGCGAAGATGGGCGAAAAGATCCCGTTGATCCAGGGCATCACCCCGGTCGCTTCACTGGTGACGGCGCTGGCCACGGTGATGGTGACGGCGCACATCAGGATGACGGGCCAGCTGATGGCGGAGTTCTTGACGGCGTTGAACTCGATACAGCCCTTGCCGTCGCCCTCGCCGCTGGGTAGCACCAGTAGCAGGGCGGTACACAGACAGTAGGCGCCGGCCACGGTGAGGGTGCTGTTGATGAAGTCGGCCAGAGAAGAGTTGGTGAGGGTGTTGCCGAGGATCACAAAGAAGGTGGTCAGCAGATAGACAACCAGGATCCGCTTCGCCCGGGGACGCAGGGTTTTGCTCTCCTCCCCCAGCTTATTGACGTCAAAGCCCTTCATGATGCTGTAATCGACCTTGAACACATACTTGCTGGCCAGCACATAGAGGGTCATGATCAGCACGGTGCAGATGGCCGTCATGACGGCCATCAGGCCGAAGTTGAGGGGGACCCCGGTCACATTGGCGAAGGTGTTCGCCAGGCCGAGCTTCCACCCGCGGAAAGGAATAAGCCCGTTGCCCAGGGTGGTCCCTATGAGGATACCGCCCATGCCGACATAGCGGAAGGAGCTGTTTTTGGGGTAGCCGCAGGTGTCTGCGATATCCACCCAGATCATGTAGAGCAGGATGTCCAGCGAGATCTGGCTGATCACCGAGGAGGCCAGGCTGAAGATCACCATGAACGCCCAGGTGTAGAACAGGGGCTTGCCGCGGAACAGCCTCTTGGAGAGCGACCAGCGGACAAACCATTTGCCGAAGCCGTAGTGGGTCAGCGCGCCCGCGGCGATAAAGCTGACGATGCTCTGGAACACCACGTTCTGGCCCATCATGGAGGTAATGGCCTCTCCCATGGTGCAGTAGCCAGACAGTCCGAACGCCAGGAAGGCGAACAGGGAGGGCCAGATGATCTCACAGGTGGAGTATCCGTAGATGACGCCGATAAAGACGCCCAATACCTTCATGCCTACGGGGGTCAGGGTGGCGAAGGGCGGCAGGTAGCCAAACCCGAACATCAGCAGAAGCGTGATCAGGATGTTGATGATCTGTACCGGGCGGTACCCCCTCTGATTCAATGACATTGCCTTTTGTTCCATTCTCATACCATTCCTTTCTTCTCCCGGCGCACAGCGCGCCGGAAGCGATGCGGCTGATGCGGAGCTCAGGGATACGGACGGGGCTGGTTATGGAGGCCGGGTGAAAGAGTGGCTCCCATGTTATCCCCCTGCCGGGCTGCCCGCCGGCCGCACCTTCTGAAATGGCCATGCCTATTCTAGCATACCGCTTTCGCCAAGGAATGGGGGTAGCATCTAGGGGTTTTTGGTATAGGGTAACAAAATTCGCCCTTTGACAGAAGCGGGGCGGCTGTTGTTAAATCAAAGGCGAAAGAGTGGCCCCTGCCGGCTTGCTGCCATTGCCAGCGCACCGCTACCCGTAGTTATCAGCGGAAGAAAGAAAGGAGCGGATCCACCGCCATGTATGGATGGAGAGCCAAAATCGGCTTGATCAGCCCGATGAGCGACAACGCCGAGCACGCATTTCACATTTACGCGCCCGAGGGCGTTTCCTTCGCGTCCATGAAGCTCAACTTCCCCGGCCCCACGCCGGAGGGGCTCATGCAGCTCAACGAGCACCTGTCGGAGACCGCCGCGCAATTCAAGGGCTACGGCCTGGATCTGGTGGTGTTCGGCTGTACCTCCGGGAGTTTTATCCAGGGGGCGGGCTGGGATCAGGCGTGCATCCGCCGTATGGAAGAGGCCGGCGGCCACCCGGCGCTTACCACCAGCACGGCCGTGCTGGAGGCCCTGCGGGCGCTGGGCGCCAAAAAGCTGGCGGTGCTGACCCCCTATCCGGACGCCACCAACCAGGCGGAACGGGTTTTCCTGGAGGACAACGGCTTCGAGGTGACCACCATCGCCTCCATGGACCTCCGGTCCCGCCGGGAGAAGGGCCTGCGCTTCGGCGATCTGGATGAGGAATTTCTCTACCAGAGCTGCGTCGGGCTGGACCTCAAGGGGGCGGACACCTTCTTCCTGAGCTGCATGGGCCTGACGACCATGGAAATCGTCGGCGCCCTGGAGACCGCGATGGGGGTGCCGGTGATCACCAGCCACCAGGCGACCCTGTGGGGGGCCCTGCGCCACTGCCGCGTGGGCGCCAAGCTGCCCGGGCTGGGCCGCCTGTTTACCCTGTGAGCTGAAATTCAGGAAAGGGATGATTGGAACATGTATAGCTGGCGCGCAAAAATTGGCGTGATCGCCCCCCTTGACGACAAGGTGGAGTACGCTTTCCACAAATACGCCCCGGATGGGGTCTCCTTCACCTGTACCAGACTCTCCTTCCCGGGCCCCACTCCGGAGGGCCTCGTCTACCTGTCCGACCAGCTGGAGACCGCCGCCGCCATGTACCGCAAGCAGCGCCATGACGTGGTGCTCTTTGGCTGTACCTCCGGCAGCTGCATCAAGGGCTATGGGTTCGATCAGGCGTGTATCCAGCGGATCGAGCGGGCCTGCGGCTGGCCCGGACTGACGACCAGCACGGCCGTGCTGGAGGCATATCAGGCGCTGGGCCTGCGCAAGACGTATGTCATGACGCCCTACCCGGACGCCACCAACCAGGCCGAGAAGCAGTTCCTGGAGGACAACGGGCTGGAGGTGACCTCCATCACAGGGGTGGGCTTCCATAAGATCGACGGGTACAGCCACGCAGACAAGCAGTTCCTGTACCGCAACGCTAAGAGGCTCAAGCGGGAAGGAGCCGAGGTCTTTTTCCTGAGCTGTATGGGCCTGGCCACCATGGAGCTGGTGGAGATCCTGGAGGAGGATCTGGGCGTGCCGGTGATCACCAGCCACCAGGCCAGCCTGTGGGCCTGCCTGCGCCATGCGGGGATTAAGGACAAGCTGCCGGGCCTGGGGAGGCTCTTTACCATCTGATTGCCGCAGGCCGGGCCCCGGCACATTTGACACAAGGAGGATGACATATGGGATTCAACCGCCATGGAATTACCACCGATAGAACCAAGCAGCTGTGCCGCTATATCAAATCCGTACAGTATGAGGAGATTCCCCCCGCAGTCATCGAGCGGGCGAAGATGCTGATCCTGCAGACCGTGGGCGCAGGCCTGTGCAGCACCCAGCTCCAGCAGGTCAAGGACGCGATGGCGATTGCCAAGGAGCTCTCTCCGGGCGGAGAGGGAACGGCCACACTCTGGGGCGACGGCAGCAAGGTGAGCTGGGAGGCTGCGGCCTTTGCCGGCGGCGTGATGGGCGACGCGCTGGACTGGGAGGACTGCTCGGTCAGCGGGCATCCCTCCGCCGGTGTGGTTCCCACCGCCATTGTGGCCGCAGAGGTCTTGAAGAAGAGCGGCAAGGAGCTGCTGACGGCTGTGGTGGTGGGCTTTGAGGTCTACCAGCGGGTGGCTCTGGCCGGGCGGAGCAACATCGTGGGGCATAACATCTTCGGCTGCCTGGCGGTGCTGATGAAACTGCTCGACCTGCCCGAGGAGAAGATGAACCAGGCCTTCGGCATCGGGACCGCCTGCGCCATCATCCCCGCCAATGTCCACGAGGCCACCATGTCCGATTCTCTCAACTACCTGTACGGCTTCCGCAACGAGAACACGGTTACCATGGTCAAAAACGCGCTGCTGGGCATTGAGAACATGGAGGACGCCTTCGACGACCCCGCCGCCTACCTGCTGCACATGAGCTACCAGGATCCCAGCTGGCTGACCCGGGAGCTGGGCGAGACCTATCTGATGATGAACATGATCCTGGTCAAGCACTGGCCGGCGAACGTGTTTGTCCAGACCTATGCGGAGCTGGCGGCTAGGCTGGTGACCAAATACCGCTTCCAGCCCGGCGACGTGGCGGAGATCATCATCCGTCCGTCGGTGGCCTTCCGCCACTGGTATACGGACACGGGCTTTGCGTCCATCACCCAAGCCCAGTTCTCCATCCCGTATGTGACCGCCTGCACCATGTACCACCCGGAGCCCGGGGCGGTCTGGTACCAGCCGGAGACCATGAAGGACCCCAAAATCCTGGCGCTGATGCACAAGGTGAAAGCGGATGGCTTCATCCAGCAGAAGGGCCGGCAGGTCATCAAGGATCTCATCGGCGGTATGCACCCGGAGAAATTTATGATCGTGCGCATGCAGGACGGCGCCGAGTATGAGGAGAGCCTGTTTACCCACCCGGGCCACCCGAGCTACATGCTCACCCGGGAGGATTTCCAGGAACGCTTCCGCCTGGAGACCAGGGAGGTCCTCCGCCCCGAGCAGGCCGAAGGGGCCATCCGTTGCATCTGCCGTCTGGAGGACTGCGGGGACGCCTCTGTCCTTCCCGCCTTCCTCCATTAAGAGGCAGCGGGCCCGATTCCTATCATCACGCAGGAGGTACAGTATGCGGTATAATCGATTCTGTAAGGATACTCAATTTCTCACCCCCACCACCGATACCCAGGCCCTGAGCGAGTATGCTGCGGGCCTGCGCTATGAGGACCTGCCCGCCGCTGTGGCAGAGCGCGCCAAGATGATCCTGCTCCAGACCGTGGGCGTGTCTCTGGCGGCCAACGACATTCCCATCACCGGCAAGGCCCGCCGTATGGCGCTGGAGGCCAACGGGGGCTCCGGCGGCACCACGACCCTCTGGGGTACGGGGGAGCGGCTGTCCGCCGTAAACGCGGCGCTGGTGCTGGGAACCCAGTCCGACGCGCTGGACTGGGAGGACTGCTCCTGGACGGGACACCCGGCGGCGGGCGTCATCCCGTGCGCCTGGCTGGCCGCCGAGGAGCGGCACAAGAGCGGCCGGGAGCTGATCACCGCCATCGTGGCCGGGTACGAGGTCTACCAGCGCATCGCCATGGCGGTGCAGCCCACCGGCGAGCAGTGGCGGACAAAGGGCTGGGGCCTGACCAGCTGGCAGATCTTCGGCGCCATCCTCCCCATCGCCAAGCTGTACGGCTTCGACGCCAGGAGGATCAACCAGGCCATCGGCATGGGCTGCGAGTGCAGCACGCTGCCCACCTCTTACCATGCGGTCACCATGTCCGATTTTTACCACTACGAGCACGGCTACCGGGCCCGGGACGGCTTCCTCATTGCCAAGGCCGTCGAAAAGGGGATCCACAACAACCGGGACGCCCTGGACGAGCCACGCTGCTACACCGGCGCCATGTGCGGGGAGGATGCGGATCCCAGCTGGTTCACCCGGGAGCTGGGCAGCCGCTATCTGATCATGGAAACCCTGCTGAAGCACTGGCCCGCCAACATGTGGGTGCAGTCCGCCGTGGAGATCGTCCATCAGCTGGTGTCCGCCCACGGCTTCGGGCCGGAGGACATTGAGACGATCACCGTCAATCCCCCGGTTCGGAACAGGATGTCCCTGGCTGCGGAGGGCTTTGACTCCATCACCCATGCGCAGTTCTCCATTCCCTACGTGGTGGCGGCCATGCTCTACCACCCCGTGCCGGGCGCCCACTGGTATGACAGCCAGACCATGCGGGACCCCAAGGTGATCGCTCTGGCCCAGCGGGTGAAGGCGGGGACGGCCCCGGAGGACTCGCCGCTGAAGGGCTTCAAGCAGTTCCAGGAGGGCGGCTACCCCATGCGGGCGATCACCATCTGTCTGAAGGACGGCACGCAGTATACGGGCAGCATGGACTGCCACCTGGGCCATCCGGCCAACATGATGTCCCAGGAGGAATTCCGGGCGCGCTTCCGGCTCCAGGCCGCCCCAGTGCTCCAGGGGGAGCGCCTGGAGCAGGCGCTGGATACCCTGTGCGCCATCGAGGCCGTGCCGGACATCGCCTCGGTCTCCGCGCTGCTCTGCCGTTAGACCCTGCTTGACCATGGGAAACATGCCCATGCTTCAAGCAAGGCCCAAGCGCATACCGCCACGGAACGACTGTGGCGGCAGGGAGGATGTTATGAAGAAAATAGCTATCATCGGCTTCGGGTGCGCGGGCTATCACGCCGCCAGAGAGGTGCGGAGGCTGGATCCGAAGGCCGTCATCGATGTGTACTCGGATACGGAAACCGCCGCATACAACCCGATGCTCACAACCTACTATGTGAAGGGGGCGATTCCGTATCAGGCCATGTTCCCCTTCGGCGCGCCCCAGGAGGCCGCCGGACGCCTGGGCCTGAACCTTTTCCCCAACCGGGCCGTCACCGGCCTGAAGCCGGAGGAACGGGCGCTGTGCTTCGGGGACGGCACGCAGCAGGTCTATGACGGGATCCTCATCAGCACGGGGGCCAGCGCAGTCGTGCCGCCGCTCCCGGGGCTGGACCTGCCGGGCGTGTTCAAAATGCGCACCGTGGAGGACGCCGTCTCGTTCAAAGCCGCGCTGGACGGCGGGACCATCCGGCGCGCGCTGGTCATCGGCGCGTCCTGGGTGGGGATCAAGGCCGTCGAGGACCTGGTGCTCCGCGGGATCGCCTGCACGCTGGCGGACGGCGCGGAGCGGGTCTTTTCCACCGCCGTCTTCCCGGAGACAGCCCGCCGGATTGAGCGCGGCCTGGAGGCGAGGGGCGTTTCCGTGGCCTGCGGCCAGATGCTGGACCACGTGGAGCGGGCGGCGGACGGCGCGCTGGCCGCCGTGATGCAGAGCGGCCGGCGGTTTGAAGCGGATGCAGTGGCCGTCTGCCTCGGCGTGCGGACGAATACGGGCTTCCTCAAGGACTGCGGGATTGCGGTCAACCGGGGCGTACTGACGGACTGCCATATGCAGACCAATTACGAGGGCATCTACGCCGCCGGAGATTGCTGTGAGGCCGCAGACATTCAGACCAACGCCCCCAGGAATATCGGCCTCTGGCACAATGCCGCCCGGCAGGGAACCGTGGCCGGGAGCAACATGGCGGGAGACGTGCGGGAGTTCGGCGCCAACCTCCTGGTCAACCTGGGGCACTACCTCGGCTACAGCTTTGTCAGCATGGGAGACCTCACGGCCTGCCGGCCGGAGGACGAGGTCCTTATCTCAGAGGACAGCCGGTTCTATCTCTGCGCGGTCCGCGGGGGGCGGAGCGCTCAAATGCATCAACGTGATCGGGACGCCGGAGTGCAGCGGAGCCATCAAGAGCGCTTTTATCAAGTCCATAGAAAATCCTGGGGCGGAGCTGGATCTCCAGACCGTCTGCTTGCTGCGGCAGCAGGGGTTTCCTGTGAGCTTTATCAACTTTTTAGGAGGGAAACCGCTTGACTGAACTGGAAGCCAAAATCAAGGCCAAGATTCCGGGGGCGGACACCGGCATCGAGGTCCGGCGCTCCCTGTGCGCCATTTGCAGCCCCAGCCACCACTGCGGCGTGGACTGTTATGTCAAAGACGGAGCGATCGTCCGTGTGGAGGGGACGCAGGAGCATCCCTATAATCACGGCAAGCTATGCACCAAGGGCTCGAGCCTGCGCAATTATGTATACCGCGCCGACCGGATCAAAACGCCTCTGCGCCGCGTGGGAGAGCGGGGAGAGGGAGCGTTTGAGCCGATCTCCTGGGATGAGGCATACCGTGTCATCGCGGAAAAGCTCAACACGGTCAAAGAGCAGTATTCCCCCCACGCGGTGGCCTTCTTCAGCGGCTACTGCAAATGGTACCGGCCGGTTTTCCAGCGCTTTGCCCATGTGTTCGGCAGCGTGAATTTCGGCAGCGACGACAGTACCTGCAGCGCGGCCAAGGCCATCGGCGACAGAGTGACCGCCGGATCCGGCGCCGGGCCCGACATGGCCCATGCCAACACCTTCCTGGGCTGGAATTATGACGGCTACTACTCCGCCCATCTCTCGGTCCAGGGCGTCCAGAAGCTGAAGGCCCGCGGCGGGAAGGTCATCATCATCGACATCCGCGACACCCCTGCGGCCAAAAACCTGGCGGATCGCTTCCTCCAGATCAACCCTGGTACCGACGGTGCCCTGGCGCTGGGTATGGCCAAGCTCATCATCGACAACGGCTGGGCCGATCTGGACTATGTGGAGAAGTACACACACGGCTTTACAGAATACAAGGCGCTGTGCGGCCAGTATCCGCTGGACAAGGTGAGCGAGATAACCGGATTGAAGGGCGAGGACATCTATGAGGCAGCGAAGCTCTACGCCACCAACGGGCCGGCCTGCATCAACTACTCCGCCTCGGCCCTCGTCCACCATATCAACGGCTTCAACAGCCACCGGGCGGTGCTCTGCCTCTCCGCCCTCACCGGCAACTTTGACCGTGCGGGCGGCAACGTGCCCAACCCGGCCACGTATCTCCACAAGCCGGCCGGCTTCCGCACCCGGGAGCAGGAGTTTCGGACCAACCGCTATCCCGGCGGGCAGAAGCGGATCGGGGCGGAGCGCTTCCCGCTGTGGGACGCGCAGTTCAATGAGTTCCAGGCGATGGATCTGCTGCGGCAGCTGGAGACGGGGGACCCCTATCCGGTCAAGGCGGTCTTTGCGCTGGGCATGAACGCCAAGATGTTCCCCCAGACGGACCGCCTGCTGGAGGCCATGAAGGAGAAGCTGGACTTCTTCGTGGACACGGACGTGTTCATGACCACGACCGCCCAATATGCCGATATTGTGCTGCCCGCCTGCACCTCGGTGGAGCGCGGCGAGCTCAAGGCCTACCAGGGCGGCTATCTGACGTTTACCAAGCCGGTGATCCGCCCGCTGTACGAGTCCAGGTCCGACGTGGACATTCTGTGCGATCTGGCCCGGGTGATGGATCTGGACGACGGGCTGCTCAAGCAGGGCTACAAGGCCTGCGCGGACTGGATCATAGAGGGCTGCGGGCTTACGGTCTCCGAGCTGGAGAAGAGCGAGTTCCCGGTGAAGGTTCCTGCGGCCAGGTGGCCCGCAGTTCCCGGCAAGACGCTGGAGAACGGCTTCAAGACCGCTACGGGGAAATTTGAGTTCTGCGCCACGGCGATTGCCGACATAGATCCCAAGTATGGGCTGGATCCCCTGCCCAGCTACCGCGACTCCCTGGAGGATCAAAACGATCCCCAGACCAGGCAGGACTACCCCTTCTATCTGTGCACCGGCGCCCGCCTGCCCCACGCCATCCACTCCCGCGCCCACGAGACGCCCTGGCTGCGCAGCCTGCGGCCCTTCCCCACCTGCGAGGTCAACCCCCAGGACGCCGGCCGCCTCGGTCTGAAGGAGGGCGGGGATGTGGAGCTCTACAGTCCCTATGGATCCATCCGGGTAAAGGTGAAGCTCACCCACAAGATCAAGCCGGGCGTCATTCTGATGCTCCACGGCTATACCGAGGCCAACGTGAATCTGCTGATCGGCCGGGATCATCTGGACCCCTATTCGGGCTTCCCGGGCTTCAAGGGGATGCGCTGCAACATTCGGACCGTACAGGAGGGGTGAACATGAAACACGTTTTTGTATTTGACCCGGACAAGTGCTGCGCCTGCTCCGCCTGTATGATGGGCTGCATGGATCAGAACGACACCGATCTGAGCGGCGGCGGCCGGTGCTACCGGCAGACCTTTGATTCTGAGATCGAGCGGGACGGCGGCGTGTACTGCGCCTACCTGTCCGCGGCCTGTATGCACTGCGCGGACGCCCCCTGTATCGACGCCTGTCCGGTTGGCTGTCTGAGCAAGGATCCCGAAACGGGCTTCACCGTCTACGACAACACAAACTGCATTGGCTGTAAGAGCTGCGCCCTGGCATGTCCCTTCGGTGCGCCCCGCTACCGCAGGGACGGCGGCAAAATGGTCAAGTGTGACGGCTGCAATATCAGAGTGAAAAACGGACTCCAACCCGCCTGTGTCCGCGCCTGCTCCTTCGGAGCGCTCACCTGTATGACCGAAGAGGACTATGCAGCCGACGGCAGCGGCAAGGCGTGCAGCGCCTTGATCGATGCCCTCACACTGCGGCGCAAGTGACGTTCCGTATCCCCGTATTCCACTTCATGCAGACAGGAGTGTACGGCCATGAAATACCCCGCTGAAGAACTGCTTTTTTTGAGTGAAGACCAGGTGTGCGGGCTCTTCACCCCCGCCGACGCCATTGAACTGGCGGAGGATACCTTCTATCACATCGGTACCGGAGCGATTACCGTGGGGGAGATGGCCCTCCTATACGTGGATGACGGAAAGAAGAACAACTTCCACTCCATGCCCGCCGTCCTGCGCCACCGCTCGGTGGCGGGCGTGAAGTGGATTGACACCTACGGAGCGCCTCTGCCCGGCTATCCCTTCAGTCACGGCAATCTGGTCATTCTCAGCGATACGCGCACCGGCTCCCCTCTTGCCATCGTGGGGGCCACGAATATCACCACCATGCGCACCGCCGGGGGCCACGGCGTGGTGCAGGCGCGGCACCTGGCCAATCCGGAGCCCGCCGCCCTCTCTGTGTTCGGCTGCGGCGCTCAGGCCCAGGCCGGTATCCGCGGCTTCCTGGAGGGATTCCCCTCTCTAAGGCAGATCCGCCTGTTCAGCCGCAGCCGTCCGCCCATGGAGGCGGTGCGGCAGCAATATGCGGAGCGGATTGAGGTGGTGCTCTGTACCACGCCGGAGGAGGCCCTGGACGGAAGCCGTCTGGTGCTGATGGCCTCCGGGGCGCAGGGCCAGCTGTTCTCCGCAGACGGGATTCGCCCCGGCACCACGGTCATTGGCATCGAAGGCTTCCGGGATCTGGATCCCCGTCTGGGCAAACGGGCGGACAAATGGTACCTGGGCTACCGGGCGCCGGACGCCCACATCCTGCGCAGCCCCAAGCTCAACCCCGGGCAGCTGTTGACGGAAGCGGATGTATTCGGAGATATGACCGAGCTGCTCACGGGGAAAGTCCCAGGCCGGGAGCGCGAGGACGAAATCATCGTCTCCACCCACATGGGTATGGGAGCGCATGATGTCAACTGTGCGGCCACGGTCTATGAGCGTGCAAAGGCCCGGGGCGCCGGTCAGCGGTTACAGTTAGTGTGAGCGGCCCGCAGACCCTGCCGGCCGCAGAGCAGGCAGAACTACAAAACCGGATGCAAGCGGAATTGACCCAGGCAGGGAATCCGGGAAAAGAGTCTGGAAGCCCCGGCGGATAACACAGACTTTGAATGGCTGATGATCGACGCCGGCCATGTCTAAAGTACAGATGCCTCTGGCGCACGGGGCGGAAATCAGGCAGTGGACCGCAAAAAGAGGGACTCACCCCAAGATACATTGGGCCGTGGATGCGCATGGTATGCCGGTGCGATTCTTTCTCGCTTCCGGCGCCACAGCGGATTGCACAATACAGCATGGTGGAGCGAGGGATTCCGGGCGGAATGGCTTTTGGCAGATAGGGGCTATAATACCGACGCAATCATTCTCAAGGCTGTCGATGAGGGCGTGATGCCAGTCATTCCACCAAGAAAAACCGAAAACGCCTGCGGGAATACGGCAAATGTCTCTATAAGCTGCCTCCTTGTTGAACATGCGTTTCCGCTTCTCAAACGATGGTGCGGTATTGCGGCTTGTTATGCTAAAAAACGTCGATTCTTTTACTGCTGCCGTTCAAATCCATTGTATTACTATTTGTCTCCTCATTTATTGATGGTACTGTCTAGATAGCGTCTACACGAATTAGGTGCGAATAGCAGCCCAAATAGCGATACAA
>CANSQX010000060.1 GCA_947649225.1 uncultured Flavonifractor sp. | reverse complement strand
CCAGCGGAGTCTGCGCCGATACGGGAGAGATCCTGGGCCAGGCGGTGGAGGCGGTCTGTACCGTCACCTTCACCTATCCCAAGCCGGGGCACTACGTGGGCAAGGGCGGCCTGTGCGCCGGGCGGGTGATCACCGTCCCCATCGGCATCCCCGCCGATCTGACCGCCGGTCTGGACGCCCCGGCGGAGGTCTTCGTCCCGTCCCCCCTGCCCCGGCGGGCCAGGGACGCCCACAAGGGGGACTTCGGCCGGGCCTATATTCTGGGGGGCTGCGTGGGCTACACCGGGGCCCCGGTGATGGCGGCCCAGGCCGCGGTGCGCACCGGCGCAGGACTGGTGTCGGTGGGGGTGCCCGCTCCGGTCTGGCCCATCGCCGCAAATAAGCTGCTGGAGGCCATGCCCCACCCGCTGAGCGCCGGTCCCGCCGGAGATCTGGCCCCGGAGGCGGTCCGGGAGGTGCGGATGCGGCTTTTGAAGTGTGACGCCTGCCTCATCGGCCCTGGGCTGGGCCGGGGCGAGGGGACGGCCAGGCTGGTGCGCCGCCTGCTGCGGACGGTGGACCGGCCCGTGGTGCTGGATGCCGACGGCATAAACGCGCTGGCGGGGCATATAGATAGTCTGGACGGGCGTTCCGCCCTGACGGTGCTCACCCCCCACGACGGGGAATTTGCCCGCCTGACCGGCCGCGCCCCGGGGGCGGACCGGCTGGGGGCGACCAAGGCCTTTGCCGCCGCTCACCGCTGCTGTCTGGTGCTCAAGGGCCACCGGACCATCACCGCCTTTCCCGACGGGACCGCCTTCGTCAACCTGACCGGCAACCCGGGTATGGCCAGGGGGGGCAGCGGGGATGTGCTGGCCGGGATGATCCTGGCCCTGCTGGCCCAGGGGCTCCCGGAAAAGCAGGCGGTCCCCCTGGCGGTGTACGGCCATGGGCTGGCCGGGGACCGGGCTGCGGCGGAGCTGGGGGAGTACGGCATGACGCCCGCCGACCTCATCCAAAGCCTCCCGGGCGTTTGGAGGGATCTTGAACAAGGAGCGTGAAGCCAAGTGCGCCTGATTCGTTCCGGCGTACCAATGATGATGCTCTGCCTGCTGCTGGCCGGCTGCGGCGGCGCGGGGCCGGCATCCACTGCGGAGCAGCGGGCCCTGGAGCTCCGGGGGGACTACCTGTCCATGACGGCCATGACAGCCCACGCGGCCGTCACCGCCGACTACGGCCGCCGGGTCTACGAGTACGAGCTGGACCTCGCCTGGGCGCGGGAGGGGGAGACCGTCCTCACGGTGACGGCCCCGGAGAATATCGCCGGGGTGACCGCCCGGCTGGCGGCGGGGGAGACCGCACTGGAATTCGACGGGGTGCGGCTGGAGACCGGCCCCCTGGACAGCGGGGGCATGAGTCCCATCGATGCCGTTCCCGCCCTGCTGGCCGCCGCCCGGGAGGGGTTTATCGCCGAGTGCGGGACAGAGACCCTGGGGGAGGCGGAAGCCCTGCGCATCTGCTGCCGGGACCCGGACAGCCCCGCCGGGACCGGGCGGGAGGTCACCCTCTGGCTGGACCCGGACACCGGGGCCCTGCGCCAGGGGGAGCTGGCCGACGGCGGCTTTACCGTCCTGCGCTGCGTCTTTACCGATGTGCAGATGGAGCAGCCGCCCCAATAGAGCGCCACCGCCATACAAAAGAGGGATTGCCATGAATCAGAATACCCTGCGGACCTGGGCGGACATCCGCCTGGATCATCTGGACCACAATTACCGGGCCCTGCGGGCTCTGCTGCCCCGGGACTGCCGCTTTTTGGGAGTGGTGAAGGCCAACGCCTACGGCCACGGGGCGGTCTCCATTGCCCGCCGGCTGGAGACCCTGGGGGCCGGCTATCTGGCGGTGGCCGCCCTCCGGGAAGGGGCGGAGCTGCGGGAGGCGGGGATCGCCCTGCCCATCCTCGTTCTGGGCCACACCCCGCCGGAGGAGGCCGGGACACTGGCCGCGCTCCGGCTGACCCAGACGGTCTTTGACCTGGAGAACGCCCGGGCCCTGTCCGGGCGGCTTGCGGCGGGCCAGACCCTCCGGATCCACATCAAGGCGGACACCGGCATGGGCCGCCTGGGCTGGTTGTGCGGGCCGGACCGGCTGGACCGGACGGCTGCCGAAATTCAGGCGGCCTGCGCCCTCCCCGGCCTGGAGGCCGAGGGCATCTTCACCCACTTCGCCGACGCCGACGGGGACACAGCGGACAGCGAGGCATACACCATGGAGCAGTTCACCCGCTTCTTGGACCTTACCGCCGCGCTGGAGCGGGCGGGGGTCTCCTTTCCCATCCGCCACTGCGCCAACAGCGCCGCCGTGCTGCGCTATCCCTGCACCCATCTGGACATGGTGCGTCCGGGCATCGCCCTCTACGGCCACTATCCGGACCCCTGCTGCCGGGACCTGGACGGCCCCGGCCTGCTGCCGGTGATGGCCCTGCGCACCCGGGTGGCCGCCGTGCGGGAGGTCCCCGCCGGGACGCCGGTGAGCTACGGACGCACCCATACGCTGGACCGGCCCTCCCGGCTGGCCGTTCTGCCCGCCGGCTACGCCGACGGCCTGCCCCGGATCTGCTCGGACCGGCTGGAGGTCTGCATCCACGGCGCCCGGGTCCCCATCGTGGGCCGGATCTGCATGGACATGTGCATGGCCGACGTGACCGGCCTTCCGGGGGTCCGCCCCGGGGATGAGGCCGAGATCTTCGGGGACCGGCTGCCCGCAGAAGAGGCCGCCGCCCTGGCGGGGACCATCCAGTACGAGCTGCTGTGCGCCGTGGCCCCCCGGGTCCCCCGGGTGTATACGGGCTGACACGCCGCCGCCCCCCGGCGCATACAATGGGCCGGGGAGAGCCCGGCCGGACCGGCGGCGGGAGCCGGTGATCCTCCGGTTTTTTACAGGACTGTGTATAAATCCCGCCGCCCCGTGGGAGAATCATAGTGACCCCGTTACATAGGCCTCCCGGCCGTGTGACGGCGGTGACTATCGACCGCGGAGTGTGAGCTTGAGTGGATAACAGCGTGAGACGTGGAGACATCTTCTATGCCGACCTGAGCCCGGTGGTGGGCAGCGAGCAGGGGGGCGTGCGTCCGGTGTTGATCGTGCAGAACGACACCGGCAACCGGCACAGCCCCACCATCATCGCCGCCGCCATCACCTCCCAGACCGGCAAGGCCCGTCTGCCCACCCATATCGAGCTCTCAGCCAAGACCTACGGACTCCCCAAGGACTCCGTAGTACTGCTGGAGCAGATCCGTACCCTGGACAAAAAGCGGCTGAGGGAGCATATGGGACGGGTGGACGATGCGGTGATGCAGAAGGTGGACTCGGCCATCGCCGTGAGCTTTGGCCTCCATACGGATACCCTGGTGTAAGAGCCTGTAGGCACAGCCGCTGCACGCGGTCTGAGGGGGGCTTTGCCGTCCTGCTGCACAGAGCCTGGCAGCTGATACGCCGGTATGGCTAACTATCTGCTGATCGGGCGGAAAAATCCCGCCCGCATCCCGCGCCCTGGGGTGGGGCGCTGGCTCGAAGCCCCAAAAGCCGGGGGGGGGGGGGCTCAGCTTCTCTGAGCCGCCCGGGCCGGTATTCCCACAAAGGAAAGGGCCTCCGCCCGGCGGAGTGCCCCACAGCGGAGGTACATATGAAAAAGACCCCATGGTTTGTCCGGCTGGCGGCCGGCGCACTGATGATTGCGGCGCTGGCCGGCGTGGCCCTGGCCGCCGGGCAGCAGGGCTCCCAGAGCGACCCTCTGGTCACCCTCAGCTATCTGAACGAAAAGGCGGGCCCTGACTTGCTGGCCCAGGTGGACGCCCGAATCGCCCAGCAGGAGGCCGAGCTCACCGCGCAGCTGAACCAGGTCGTGGACCGCTACCTCCAGGAGGGCGGCGGGGCCCCCTCCGGCACGGGGACAGACGGTTCCTTCACGGTGGTGACCCTGCGGCAGGGCCAGAAGCTCAGCCTTTCGGCGGGGTGCGAGGTCCTGTTCCGGGGCGGAGCGGCCTCCTGCATCGCCGGCTCGGCCCCGGGGCTGGTGGATATGACCGGCGGCTCCGACCTGCCTAACGGCGGCGCGCTGGCCGTCAACCACCTTTACCTGGCCACTACGGACGGCCGGGGGGTACAGGCCTCTGCCAACACGACCCTGCTGGTGCGGGGCGGCTATGCGATCTCCGGATAAATAGCGGAAACCAAACGGCCCGGCGTCAGATAAAACTGACGCCGGGCCGTCTTTGGTGCCAAAGATACGGATTTCTGGTTTCTGCAGAGGACTAAACGGTCCATTCGCTGTGGACAACGCCCACCAGCATCCACTGGTTCTGCCAGATTTCGAAGACCAGCTTGAGGGAACACCAGTCGTAGCCCAGGTTGGCGTCCTCCAGGCCGGGGAAGTGGTACTCCACGAAGCGGCCCATGGGGAAGCTGGCCGCCACGTTTTCCATGGCGTTGCCGGAGGCCAGCACCGTGTCAATGCCGATCTCCGGGGCCTGGGCATAGTCCGCATTGTAGACATAGCGGTCAAAATACCCGTCCAGGGTGAGTTCAATGGGCTCTCCCTTGCCGTCGCTCACCCCCCACACCAGGGGGACGTCCCGGCCGGCCGCCTCGGTGAGCTGGGCGGGAGAGAAGCAGAGGTCCCCGTCGGGATTCACCGTGGAGTACGGAGTAAAGGCGACCCCCTTTTCCGGGTGGACCATGGCGGCCAGCGCCACATAATTCCGCGCCCGGAGGGCGGCCGTCACCTCGCCTGCCCGCTCCAGCAGGGGGCCGTTGTCGTCCCGGTCCAGAGAGGCCTCCAATGCCACAGAGGAGGGTGCAGGGGTATAAAATCCGGCCGGGGCCGCAGAGGGGCCAGAGGCGGCCAGCGCATTCATCGTAGAGGGCCCGGAGCTGGAGGACGGCGCGGGCAGCATATGAAACCGGAAAAAGACGCCCACCGCAAAGCCGATCACCAGGGTCAGAACACTGCACAAGACGGTTCTCTTCATCACGTAACTCCCTTCGGCAGCCTTTTCCCGCATAGCCGGCGGCAGACTGCGTCTGGACAGGATGGATGTGGATAATTCATTGTATAAGAGCGGTGAGAAAAAATCAACAACAAAAGGTTACAAAAGCGTCCGCCCTGTTGTCGAACTTGCAAAACGCCGTTGGGGCTGGTATACTGAACGTATCCAAAACCACAGGAAAGGCGGGAATTTTATGCGTCCCCATGAACGTCAGTTTCATATTCAATGCGGCCCGGGCGAGGTGGGCCGGTACTGCATTCTGCCCGGCGATCCGGGCCGGTGCGCCTTAATCGCCCAGGCCTTTGACCAGCCGGCCCAGGTGGCCTCCAACCGGGAGTTCACCACCTGGACCGGAACGCTGCTGGGCGAAACGGTGTCGGTCTGCTCCACCGGCATCGGCGGGCCGTCGGCAGTGATTGCCATGGAGGAGCTCCACAAGTTGGGCGCGGACACCTTCATCCGGGTAGGGACCTGCGGGGGGATTGCCCTGAAGGTCAAGAGCGACGACGTGGTGATCGCCACCGGCGCGGTGCGCCAGGAGGGAACCAGCCTGGAGTACGCCCCCATTGCGTTCCCGGCGGTGGCCGACTACCAGGTCCAGACCGCCCTGGCGGAGGCCGCCGCCGCCCTGGGAAAGCCCTGGCACGCCGGTGTGGTCCAGTCCAAGGACTCCTTCTATGGCCAGCATGACCCGGACAGGATGCCGGTCTCCTATGAGCTCCGGCAGCGGTGGGAGGCCTGGAAGCGCCTGGGGGTGCTGGCCTCCGAGATGGAGTCGGCCGCCCTGTTCTGCTGCGCCGCCGCCCTGGGGGTGCGGTGCGGAGCCTGCTTCCACGTCATCTGGAACCAGGAGCGGGAGGCCGCGGGCCTGGACCAGACCGAGAGCCACGACCTGTCCGCCGCCATTGAGGTGGGCGTGGAGGCGATCAAGCGCCTCATCACCGCCGGCCGGGCCGGTGTGCAGGGGTAAGGCCCGTCTTACCGCCTGTCAAACAGAAACTCGTGAAAAGAAGGGGGGCTTCGCCCCCCTCTTTTCATGTCCGGGCGCACCCAAAGCCGGGACGGGCAGAGGGACCGTCCGCCGCCCTGCGCGCCGCACGCATTTCCGCCTGAAAAAGCACAAAATGAAAATAAAAGAGCAGGATTCTGGCCTTGAAATCCCATTCAGGCGCTGTATAATATGGAACAGGTAGTGTGACGGCGGCCGGTTTACGCTTATAAGGACTATAAATTTTGCTAATATATTCAAAGTTGCTGAAAAAAAGCTCTGTAATTTGTTCAAACCGGCGGGAATGAGGGAGCCTTTTTTATGAAGCCACAGAACTATTTGGGGTTGACGCTACAGCATTTTCACTGCTTTCTCCAGATTGCCGAATGGGGTACCATGGTGCGGGCGGCGAAGGAGATGAACGTATCCCAGCCGCTGCTGAGCCAAAAGCTGGCGCAGCTGGAGACCGGACTGGGGTGCAAGCTGTTCCGGCGCTATAAGAATACGCTGGTTCTGACCGAGGCGGGCGAGCGGGTACGCCGGGAGCTGACGGAGATCATGGGAACCATCGACCGGCTTTTTCAGGAGGTGCGCAGCGCGGACAGCGAGCGGCCCCGGGTCCTGCGGATCGGGTGCAGCAACGGGGAGGAGGTCTCCCGCCTGAACACGCTGGACCTTTTGATGCAGCAGGCCTTTCCCGAGACGGCGGTTGATTTTGTCTTCGATAACCGCCCATCCCTTCAGGGCAAGCTCCTGAGCGGCGATCTGGATATCCTCTATATGACCGATACCGAGAACTTTATCAAGCATAAAAGCGTCAATTACCGCAAAATCTATCAGGCTTCCCTCTACTGCATTGTGGACGGCCTGTCTCCCATCGGAAAGCGGGAGCGCATCACCTGGAAGGATCTGGACGGCCTGGTGTGCTTCTGGCCCATGACGCTGAAGGATTCCCTGATCACCCGCGATATTCAGAAGCTGCTGCGGGAGCGGGGCATTGACCTGCAATTTGATTTTCGAGACAGCGACTACTACACCATCCGGAAATACCTGAAAATCTACAACGGCGTGACCCTCTCCCTGAACAACGCCCTGGACGACACCTCGTTCCGGCTCCACCACCTGGGCGGATTGAGCTATCCCTGTATCGCGGCATGGAAGAAGAGCGACGGAAAGCGGCTGGAGCACTATGTGGAGCGCCTGGTGTCCATCACCCGGAGCCTGAATGAGCGCAGCGGCCGCGACCCCCCCTGAGCACAGCGCCGCCGGATTGCCGCCGGGGCATGTCCGGCGGCCTTTTTGCGTCTGAGGGGAAAACCTGTCATGCTATAAGGAAAATGAATAGCTGTGGATAAATGTCACTAATTTGACTTTCTGCTCCCCCTATTTTATATTTATTTTGCCATTCGGAAGCCGCTCAGACCCTCCGGTCTCCTGCGGCTGCGCGGACCCGGAGCGGTCCGGCGGCATGGCATAACAGGTAGACAGGGGTATGCAGCTTGAAGGAGATTCAGCGTATTTTAATTTGCGGGGCAGGGATGATGGGAAAGAACATCGCGTTTGTCTTTGCCTCCAATCCCAAATACAGCGTTCTGGTGTACGACGTACAGGAGACGGATCTGGCCGCCGGTATCCGAAACAACGCCGGGCCGATGCTGGAGGACCAGGTTTTGGACGAGGCCGAGCTGGAGCGGCGTCTGGCCCGCATCTCCTTCACGACCGACCTGGACAGCGACGGCGTGCGGGAGGCCGACCTGGTGATCGAGGCGGTCTTTGAGAATATGGAGGTCAAGCAGAACCTCTTCGCCCTGCTGGAAGCCCGCTGCCGCCCCGACGCCATCCTCTGCTCCAACTCCTCGGTGATGAGCCCCTCTGAGATCAGTGCCAAAATGGCGCGCCGGGAGCGCTTTGTAGGCACCCACTTCTGGAACCCCGGCCACCTGATCCCGCTGGTGGAGGTGGTCAAGTCCGACGCCTCCAGCGACGAGGTGGCCAGGACGGTGATGGAGGTGCTCGCCTCCGTGGGCAAGAGGCCTGTGCTGTGCAAGAAGGATGTCCCCGGCTTTATCGCCAACCGGATGCAGCACGCCCTCTGGCGGGAGGCCATCTCCATCGTGGAGCACGGGATCGCCGACGCCGAGACGGTGGATGAGGCGGTGCGCTACTCCTTCGGACTGCGCCTGCCCAAGGTCGGTCCGCTGGAGAACGCCGATATGGTGGGCACCGATCTCACCTACAGCATCCACAGCTATATTTTGAAGGATTTGGAGGACTCCCACGAGCCTTCTCCGCTGCTGAAGCGGCTGCGGGACGAGGGGAAGCTGGGCTTTAAGTCGGGCGAGGGCTTCCGGACCTGGAGCAAGGAGGAGACCAGCGAGGAGACCAGTGAGCTCAACGACTACCTGATCCGGATGCTGGACGATCAGGGCGCCCTGCGGGGGGCGCGTGCGGCTCGCTGGGGGGGGAAGGGAGGCGGCTCCGCATGAGCTGCGGTCGTGAGACCGGCCGGCTCCGGGGTTCGGAGGCCTACGCTGCGACGCCCTCGCCGCTGGCCATGGAGCTGTTCTTCTATGTCACGCAGTACGGACACGATTCCTGCGGCAGCCACCTCCAGGCATTCTCCCCGGCCTGTCAGGGGCGGCCGGGCTATCTGCTGCTCTATACGAAGGGCGGCACGCTTTGCATCGAGGACGGGGGGACCCGGAGCTGTGCCGGTCCCGGGCAGATCTCGCTGCTGGATCTGGCGCTCCCGCAGCGGTACGGGACCGCCGGCCCGGCGGAGTACGACTGGCTGATCTTCAACGGCCCGCTGGCGGAGCGGTTTGTGACCCGGATTACCGCGGCACACGGCGGGCGGCGGACGTTCCAGCCCGCCGCGCCCGAGGCGGTGGAGCGGGAGCTGCGCCAGCTCTTGCTCCAGTTCCAGGCCCCCGGCGGCCCCGACGAGGCCGAGATCTCCCAGGTGGTTCAGCGGCTGCTGATCCGGCTGCTGGAGGAGAACGCCCGCCCCTCCGGCGCCCAGGACGGCGACCCGCTGGTCCGGGACGCCATCCGGTATATTGACGAGCACTACGCCCAGGATCTCTCGGTGGAGGACGTGGCCGCCTCCGTGGGCCTCAGCTACTCCCACCTCTCCCGCCGCTTCAAGGCCCGGACCGGCTGCTCCATTCACGCGTATATCACCCGCTGCCGCATCCGGAAGGCCCAGCAGCTCCTGCTGGGGACCGATATGCCGCTGAAGCGGATTGCCGTCTCCATCGGCTACCGCAGTGAGGCCAGCTTTATCGTGGCCTTTCAGAGCAAGCGGGGCTGCACCCCGACCGAATACCGGGGCCGGGCGGCCGGCCCGGCCCGCCTGCTCCGCCCGGAGGAGCGGGCCGCGCTTTGACCCCCGCCCGGCGCGGGTTTTCCCGCAAAAAAGGAGGCGCACCGTCTGGTGCACCTCCTTTTTTGCGTTTGTGTAAGTACGTCCGATCAGCCCTGGGAGATCGCTCCGGTGGGGCAGGTATCGGCGCAGCTGCCGCAGTCGATGCAGGTACCGGCATCGATCTCGAAGTGCTCGTCACCCTGAGAGATGGCGGACACGGGGCAGGCGCTCTCGCAGGCGCCGCAGCTGACGCAGTCGCTGCTGATCACATAAGCCAATGGAAACACCTCCAAATTCAAACTACTGGTATTGTACCACATCTTTTGAAAATTGCAATGCTAAATTGCTGGCAACCCGGGTATATTTCCATACGGCAGGGAAAAATAGGGAGCGGAATCCACCCGTCAAGGAGGCGATCGCGGATGGACAGATATTGCGGGGCCTTCCGCATGGAGAGCGCCGGGAGCCTGACCCCGGACCTGGAGGGGGCGGCCAGAAGCGCCCCCCATCCCCGCACTACCGAAGAGAAGGGGCGTGGACGCGATGAAGCCCGTAAAACGGCAAAACCGGCTGTTCTTCTGGAGGAAGAAGGCCAAACGAGGTGAGCATTTGAACGAGACCAGATTTACCGAGCGGGCCCAGACCGCCCTGCGGCTGGCCCAGGAGGCCTCTGCGGAGCTGGGCCACGGCTACGTAGGCAGCGAGCACCTGCTGCTGGGCCTGGTCCGGGAGGGCCGGGGCGTGGCCGCCACGGTGCTCCGGGGGGCGGGGCTGGATGCGGAGACGGTCCGGGACGGCATCGCCCGGCTGGTGGGGGTGGGCGCCCCCGGGGGACTCCCCTCCCAGGGTCTGACCCCCCGCTGCAAGAAGATCATCGAGCTGGCCCTCAACGAGGCCGCCCGGCTGGGCCACCACTACGTGGGCACCGAGCACCTGCTGCTGGGCATCCTCCGGGAGGGGGACGGGGTGGCTGTCCGGGTCCTGGCCGGGGCGGGGACCGAGCCCCGCAAGCTCTACAGCGACGTGACCGCCGCCATGGGGGGCGAGCTGCCGCCCCCCTTCCGCTCCCCGGGCCAGAGCGGCCGCGCCCGGAGCGAGAAGGACTATGGCGGCGACACCAAGCTGCTGGACCAGTTCTCCCGGGACCTCACCCGGCTGGCCGCCGGGGGGATGCTGGACCCGGTGGTGGGCCGGGACAAGGAGATCGCCCGGGTCATCCAGATCCTCTCCCGGCGGCAGAAGAACAACCCCGCCCTCATCGGGGAGCCCGGCGTGGGCAAGACCGCCGTGGCCGAGGGCCTGGCCCGGCGGATCGTGGCCGGAGAGGTGCCCGAGGAGCTGCGGCGCAAGCGTCTGCTCTCCCTGGACCTGTCCTCCATGGTGGCGGGCACCAAGTACCGGGGGGAGTTCGAGGAGCGGGTGAAGAATATCCTGAACGAGGTCCGCCGGGCCGGGGACGTGATCCTCTTCATCGATGAGCTCCACACCATCGTGGGCGCGGGGAGCGCCGAGGGGGCCATCGATGCGGCCAACATCATCAAGCCCGCCCTGGGCCGGGGGGAGCTCCAGGTGGTGGGGGCCACCACCACCGACGAGTACCGGCGCTATATCGAGAAGGACGCCGCCCTGGAGCGGCGGTTCCAGCCCGTGGTGGTGGAGGAGCCAGACGCCCCCACCGCCCTGGCCATCCTCAAGGGCCTGCGGGACCGCTACGAGGCCCACCACCGCCTGCGGATCACCGACGGGGCGCTGGAGGCCGCAGTCAATCTGTCGGCCCGGTATATCAGCGACCGCCGCCTGCCCGACAAGGCCATCGACCTGATGGACGAGGCGGCCAGCCGGGTGCGGATGGACCGCCTGGCCACGCCCCCCGACCTGCGGGAGCTGGAGGAGAAGGTGGAGCGGGCCCGGCAGGAGAAGGAGCTGGCCATCCGCAGCCAGGCCTTTGAGAAGGCCGCCATGCTCCGGGACGCCGAGGGGGATTTCCGGCGGGAGCTGGAGCAGCAGCGGGCCGCCTTCCACTCGGGCCAGAACACCGGGACGGTGGAGGCCGAGGACGTGGCCGCCGTGGTGTCCGGCTGGACCGGCATCCCCGTGACCACCCTCACCGAGACCGAGAGCCGTCGGCTCCTCCGGCTGGAGGACGCCCTCCACGTCCGGGTAGTGGGCCAGGAGGAGGCGGTGGGGGCGGTGGCCCGGGCCGTCCGCCGGGGCCGGGTGGGGCTCAAGGAGCCCGGGCGGCCCACAGGCTGCTTTCTCTTCCTGGGTCCCACCGGCGTGGGTAAGACCGAGCTATGCCGGGCCCTGGCCCAAGTCCTCTTCGGCAGCGAGGAGGCCATGATCCGCTTCGACATGTCGGAGTATATGGAGAAGCACACCGTCTCCCGGCTCATCGGCTCGCCCCCCGGCTACGTGGGCCACGAGGAGGGGGGCCAGCTCACCGAGAAGATCCGCCGCCGCCCCTATGCCGTGGTCCTCTTCGACGAGATCGAGAAGGCCCACGCCGACGTGTGGGGCATCCTCCTCCAGATCATGGAGGAGGGCCAGGTCACCGACGCCCAGGGCCGGAGGGCCGACTTCCGCAGCGCCGTGATCGTCATGACCTCCAACGTGGGGGCGGAGCGGATCACCGCCCGGGGGACCCGGCTGGGCTTCTCCGCCCGGACGGAGGACGGCGGGGAGACCCGCCCCCAGGCCGAGCTGCGCGCCGCCGTGCTGGAGGACCTGAAGAAGGTCTTCAAGCCGGAGTTTTTGAACCGGCTGGACGAGACCATCGTCTTCGCCCAGCTCACCCGGCCCCAGATCCGGGCCATCGCCCGGCAGATGCTGGAGGGGGTGTCCGCCCGCATGTCCGCCCTGGGGATTGGCCTGCGGGTGAGCGAAGCGGCGGTGGACGCCCTGGCCGGCGCGGGCTTTGACCCCGACTACGGCGCCCGCCCCCTGCGCCGGGCCATCCGCAGCCAGGTGGAGGACCGGGCCGCCGAGCTTCTGCTCGCGGGCGAGGTGCCCGACGGAGGGGCGCTGGCGGTGGACGCCGGGCCGGAGGGCCTGACCCTCACCCCGCTGCCCCCCGAGACCGCCGTGGAGCTGGGACCGTAAGCGGCCGCGCCGCGTTTCTATCGATAAGGAGAATCCACATGAGAATAACCCCATCCATCGCGCTGGCCGCCCTGCTGCTGTCCGCCGCCCTGACGGGCTGCGCTGGCGGCGGACAGGCGGAAAAGACCCCGCTCACCCCCGCCGAACGCACTGCGCTGTACAAAACCGCCATCGAGAGCGCCCGGGACCAGGAGATGAACGAGGCCGTCCCTGTCATCACCGCAGAGACCGATGATCTGGCTGATTTCATTCTCCCCATGGCGGGGATCAGCGGAGAAAACGCCGCCGCCTACGCGCTGGCCATCTCCCCCATGAATATCCGGGCCTACGGCATTGCCGCCGTCCTGCCCGCCGCCGGAAAGGAGGAGGAGGTCCTGGAGGGCCTGAACGGCTTTCTCGACACCCAGCAGCAGAATTTTGAGCAGTACCTGCCTGATCAGTACGAAATCGCCAAGTCCGCCCGCCTGGAGACCCTGGAGGACGGCACCGTTCTGATGGTCATGAGCGAGGGACAGGACGCCCTCTTCGACGCCATCCGGGACGCCGTCGAAAAGGCGGACTGAGCCCGCCGCTCCGCCCGGCACAATCCATCCGCCGGAACGGTGCGCAAAGCCCCGCGCCGCCAGGGCGCTGCGGCAGGAGACAGCGGCGCATGGCCTGCGCCCAGGGACTCCTGCGGCAGCGCCCCGGCGGCGCGGGGCTTGCCTGACATTTGGGCCTGCGGGCCCGTTATGTAATCTGGAAGCGGCTGATCAGGCTGTTCAGCGTCCGGGCCTGTTCGGACAGCTCCTTGGAGACCGCCGCGCTCTTTTCCGCGGCGGCGGAGTTGGTCTGCACCACGGCGGAGATCTCCCGGATTCCGTTCTCCACCAGGGCAATCATCTCGGACTGCTGGACGCTGGCGGCGGCGATCTCGTCCATCAGGGTCTTGATCGACTGAATGCAGTCGTGGATGACCTGCATGGCAGAGACGGCCAGGTTGGTGGACTCCGTGCCGGTCTGCACGTCCTGAATGGAGTGCCGGATCAGAGCGTCGGTGTTCTGCGCGGCCTCAGCCGACTTGGCCGCCAGGTTGCGCACCTCGTCCGCCACCACGGAGAAGCCCTTTCCGGCGGTTCCGGCGCGGGCGGCCTCCACAGAGGCGTTCAGGGCCAGGATGTTCGTCTGGAAGGCGATGTCCTCGATCGTCTTGATCACGGTGACGATCTGGGCGGAGGACCGGTCAATATTCCTTGTGGCGGCGAGCAGCTGATCCATCTTGGTGTCGGCCTCGGCCGCGTAGCCGGTGGCCTTATCCACCAGCTCGCTGGCGCTGCCGCAGCGTACAGTGCTGGTCTGGATCTGGCCGGTAATAGCGGTCACGTTGGACACCAGACCCTCAATGGAGGCCGCCTGCTCCACGGTACCCTGGGACAGGGCCTGTGCGCCCGTGGAGACCCGGTCTGCGCTGGTATCGACCTGGTTGGCCACCTGGGAGATATCCCGGATCACCGTGATCAGGTTGCCGTGGATAGAGTGCAGGCTCGCGGCCAGGGCCTTGAAGTCGCCGATATAGTAGGACTCGTTCGCCGTGACGTCCACGGCCAGATTGCCCAGCGCCATCTCACCCAGAATCCGATCCACATCGTCGATGGTCTTGCGCAGGCAGCCGCAGACCCGGTGGGTCGTCTGTGCGATCATGCCGATCTCATCCGACCGGCCGTAGAAGACTTCCAGCTCCTGGTCTGCCGAGAGGTTCAGATCCCCCAGACGGCCGATGGCGCGCTCCACAGCCATAAGCTCCCGGCCCTCGCGGTGCAGGATCAGGAGGGTGATCAAGATAATGGCCGCAGCCATCACTGCGCACAGCACACCGACAATGATGCGCACCGATGTGACGGAGCCATAGACCTCCGTAGCGCTGTCGCGCACCATGAAGACCCAGTCCCGATCCTTCAGATATTTGTATACGACCAGCTGATTGACGCCGTTCTCATCCCGGTAGGAATAGGTGGCGGCCTGCGTACTGCCGTCCGCCTGAATCCGCCGGAGGATTTCCTGGTATCCGCTGTCCGTTGTCTCCGTGTTCAAAAGCGCATCGTCCGCGTGGTAGAGATACACGCCGGTCTCGACGTTCAAAAACACATATTCGCTGTCGGGCAGGCCCTTGATGTTCAGATTCAGCAGCGAGTCCACCAGATGGCTGGCAAAGACGCCGGCCCCCACATAGCCGATGCAGCGCTGGCCGTCAAAAATTGGATAGTACATAGAGAGGATCATGCTGCCGGTGCCGGGAGACTTCATAATCCCCAGATTGGTCAGCTGCCGCTGGGACAGGATGGTATCCTGAAAGCTGTGCAGCGAGTCTCCGGTCCGTGTTGTCATGCCGATGGCGCCCTCGGAGGTGTGGGTGAGGACATGGGTGGCCGGTGTGGCGATATACAGCCCCTCGAAAATGCCCTTGACTGCGGCGAAATCCTCGGTGTACTGCTGGGCCCGCCGCAGCAGCTCCGGGTTTTCCGGGTCCTGGAGGAGCTCCCGGACCTCGCTGCCCAAGGCGAAAGCGGCGATGTACTCCTCCGCTGAGACCACATACTCGTCGATAATGGCGGCTCTGGATTCCACGGCGTCGGTCATCTGGTTGGTGATGTCGCTCTTGACGACGGAGGCGGCGTTTGTGGACACGATGATCCAGAGCAGCAGCATTCCAAACAGGGTGATGGCGGTCGTGATAATGCCGATGCGCGTGGCCAGCTTTTTGTTTGCAAGAACTTTCATACGCGATCCCTCACATGACACGGTGTATGTCCGAACCGGCACAGGGACCACGCTCCGGCCCTCTGTTCCAGCTTTGGAAAATGACGGCTTTTTATTATACCATATTATTTCTTTCATGTCGAGATCTGAGCGGGAAGAATTATTCGGGCGGGGCGTCCGGCGCACGGGGGCAGAGCGGCGGCCCGGATGGATCAAAATGGATTTTTGGCGTCTCTGCCGGGTTCCCCTATATTTTTGGCGGGGACTGTGTTATAATGTCCAGCAGACAAAGCGGATACCGGGCGGACGGCCCGTTTTCCGCCCTGCGTAGGAACCGGGGGCGGACCGCAAAAAACAGGGAAGGGAAGTGCGGCACGATGGAGAGAGACGGGAAAACGACAGGTATCCGGACGCAGTCCGGGCAAGGGGGCGCGGGCATGCGGATCTATCTCAGCGCCGATATTGAGGGGACCTGCGGTATTGTGGACCGGCTGGAGACGCACCGGAAGGAGGCCGCCGACTATAATCCCTTCGCCAGACAGATGACTTTGGAGGTCGGGGCCGCCTGCCGGGGGGCCCTGGCCGCGGGCGCGGAGGAGATCCTGGTGAAGGACGCCCACGGCTCCGCCCGTAATCTGGACCACAGCCAGCTCCCACGGCAGGCGAAGCTGCTGCGGGGCTGGACCGGCGACCCGCTGGAGATGATGAGCGGGCTGGATCGGGGGGCCTTCGACGCGGTCTTCTTTACTGGCTACCACGCCGGGGCTGGCTGCGGCGGCAATCCCATCTCCCACACCATGAACGGGTCCAACGAGTGGGTGACCATCAACGGCGTGCGGGCCAGCGAGTTTCTGATTAACGCCTATACTGCCGGGTACTACGGCGTCCCGGTGGCCTTCCTGTCGGGAGACGGGGATCTGTGCCGCTTCGCCCGGACCCTCATTCCCGAGATTACGGCGGTGGCGGTCAACGAGGGCCGCGGCGGCGGCGTCACCGCCATTCACCCGGAGCTGGCAATCGAGCGCATCTGCGCAGGGGCGGAGCAGGCCGCCCGCCGGGCCGCCCAGTGCCAGGTCCCCATGCCGGAGCGGTTTGAAACAGCCATCCGCTTCCGCCGCCACCAGGACGCCTATGCCCGGCACTTCTATCCCGGCGCCCGGCTGGAGGACGAGAAAAATGTCTGCTTCTCTTCCGGCGACTGGTACGAGGTTCTGCGCTTCTTCCACTTCGTCCTGTCGGACTGAGAACCTGGATTCACCGCCGTGGGAGGCCGGATTGGCGCGGAATTTTGCCGCCAAGCGAGGAAAGGCTTTGCAGAAATCCGGACGGATTGCAAAAAATAGAACGGTCTGCGGCGGCGGAAGGCCATCCAAGACGGCGTTCGGCGGCTGTGCAGACAGCCCCTCAGTGGGACAAGCCCTGCGATATCAACGGAGCGCCGGCCGGCGCACGGAGGTTTTTATGCCTGAAAATCAAATGGATCTGCGTCTTGCAGTGCTGATCGACGCGGACAACGCCCCCCGCACGGCCATCAAGGACGTGATGGCCGAGGTCGCGGTCTACGGTACCCCGACTTTGAAACGCATTTACGGCGACTGGACCAGCCCCAATATGAGCACCTGGAAGCCCCTGCTGCTGGAGAACGCCATCACCCCCATCCAGCAGTACGGGTACACCACCGGGAAAAATTCCACCGACAGCGCCATGATCATCGACGCCATGGACATCCTGTACTCCGGCCAGGTGGACGGCTTCGTCCTGGTGAGCAGCGACAGCGACTTCACCCGCCTGGCCATCCGCCTGCGGGAGGCCGGGATGAAGGTCTACGGCATGGGGGAGCGCAAGACCCCCGCTCCCTTCATCGTGGCCTGCGACAAGTTCGTATATATTGAGGTGATCCGGGCCGCCGGGG
>CANSQX010000059.1 GCA_947649225.1 uncultured Flavonifractor sp. | reverse complement strand
TTTACCTCGTTTATATGAAAAAGTCTGCCCTTCGGCAGACTTTTTCGACGGGCTGTCTTTTTCTTGAAAGAAAAAGAATCAAAAAGAACTTCCCTCTCGCTTCCGAGCCATACCGGGAACCAAAGATCTGCGCCCGGTAACCGGGATCTGCCGGAAGATTGGAAGAGGAGAACAGATTTCTCTCTAAAAGAAGCGGACCAAAGAGAACGTCCCTTTCGCTTCCGGGCCATGCCGGGAACCGGGATCTGCGCCCGGTGACGGCAGGATGCCTTTGGCCGGAAGGCGCGATAAGCGCTTCCAAACGATAGACCAAAGAGCGCCCCCCTCCGGCAGCATTGGCTGCCGGAGGGGGGCGCTCTTCTCTTTCCGGAACAGGGGCAGCCCCGTCACCGGGCGGCGCACCGGGCACTGCACCATGCCGGAAGCGGGCCGGAAGTTCTTTTCGGCTCCTTTTCTTTCAAGAAAAGGAGCTAAAAGCCGGGGTTCTCGGTTTTGACGAAGGGTTTGGCCTGCTCCTCGCCGCGGAGGACCCGCAGGCCGCCCAGGGCCAGGGACTGCATCTCGTCCTCGCCGGGGTAGACCACCACGGGGGCCAGGAACTCCACGTGCTCCCGGATGTATGTGGTGAAATACTCGGAGTAGGCGATGCCGCCGGTGAGGATCACCGCGTCCACCTTGCCGCAGACGCCGGGGGCGCACTTGGCGATGTTCTTGGCCACGTTCAGGGCCATGGCGTCATAGATGAGCTTGGCCTTCTCGTCGCCGTTTTCGATCCGCTTCTCCACCTCGCGGCTGTCGGTGGTGCCCAGATGGGCCATGAGCCCGCCCTTGCGCTTCACCTGGTTCATCATGGTGTGGTAGCTGTAGTCCCCGTCGAAGCACAGCTTGATCACGTCGAACATGGGCAGGCCGCCGGAGCGCTCCGGGGAGAAGGGGCCCTCCTCGTCGTTGATGAAGTCCTCGATCTTGCCGTTGTGGTGGAGGTTCACCGAGATGCCGCCCCCCAGGTGGGCCACGATGACGGTGATGTCCTCATATTTTTTGCCGTTCTCCCGGGCGTAGCGCAGGGCGGCGGCCCGGGTGTTCAGGTTGTGGCCCATGCCCTTCCGGCGCAGGAAGGGCACGCCGGTGATCTTGTTGATGGGCAGCAGCTCATCCACCGTGATGCCGTCGTAGATATAGGCGGGGATGTTCCGATCCCGGCCGATGGATAGGGCGATCATGGCCCCCACGTTGGAGGCGTGCTCGTTCTGAGGCTTGTTCTTGAGCTGCCACACCATGTCGTCGTTGACCTCGTAGGCCCCGGCCTCGATGGGGGTGAGCAGCCCGCCCCGGGAGACGATGGCGTTCAGGGAGTCCAGGGCGATGCCGTGCTTCTCCAGGCAGGAGAGAACCAGGGCCTTGCGGAACTCGTACTGATCGGCCACGTGGTCAAAGGGCGCCAGCTCCTCCGGGGTGTGGACGATGGACTCGGTGAAGAGAGGGGACTCCCCCTCGAAGACCGCCAGCTTCGTGGAGGTGGAGCCGGGGTTGAGAATTAGAAGCCGTTCCATAGGGCATGCCTCCTTGTCTGTTTTTTGGGGACGATGACGATTTTATGTCGGGGCAGCCGCCCTCGCCGCCGCAAAGTCCGCTCTGCCCGCCCCGCCCTGACGGGCAGGGCGAACGCCGCTCCCTTGCAGCTCCTCGCCCCACCGGACCCGCTGACGCTGGGCTCCGGCGGGGGCCCCATTCCTCATGCGGGCGAAAACTTTCATGATGCTCCGCGCCCCGTCACCGGGCGGCGTACTGCGTCATGCACAGCGCCGGCGGCGGGTCCAAAGTTCTTTTGGTCCTTTTCTTTCAAGAAAAGGACACGGCGGCGGCGGACATCACAATCGAGAAATACTTCTCCTCGGCGGAGGAGCCGCGGCTGGTGAGGACGATGGGGCACTGAGCGCCCACCACCATGCCGGCCATCTTGGCGTGGCAGGTCACGTCCAGCATCTTGCCCATAATGTTGCCGGCGTGGACGTTGGGGGCCAGGAGAATGTCGCAGTCGCCGCAGACGGGGCTGTGGAAGCCCTTGAACGCGGCCCGCTCCTTACTCATGGCGCAGTCGTAGGAGATGGGGCCCTCCACGATGCAGCCGGCGATCTCGCCCCGCAGGTTCATCTGCTTGAGGGCGTCGGCCTCCACCGTCTCGGGCATCTTGGGGTTGATCTTCTCCACGCTGGCCAGCACGCCCACCTTGGGACACTCGTAGCCCATGGCCCGGAGGGCCCCCACGGTGTTCTCAATGATGGCCTTCTTCTGCTCCAGGGTGGGATAGGACACCATGCCGCCGTCCACGGGGACGATGATCTTGTGGTAGGTGGGGACCTCGAAGGCGGAGAAGTGGCTCATGACGCCGCCCTTGCCCAGGCCGTGCTCCTTGTCCACCACGGCCTTCAGGAGGATGGGGGTGTCCACCCGGCCCTTCATGAGGAAGTCGGCCTTGCCCTCCCGGACCAGGGCCACCGCCCTGCGGGCGGATTCAGTGAGGCCGGCCACGTCGTAGATGTCCTCCTCGGGGACGGTCTCGTGCAGATCGGCCAGCACCTTGCTGATGATAGCCTTGTCGCCCACCAGGACGGGGGTGACGATGCCCTCGGCCCGGGCCCGGAGCACGGCCTCCAGAGTGTGCCCGTCCCCGGCGGCGGCCACCGCCATGCGGGTGCGGACGGGCTTGCCCTTCACATGGCCGCACATCTCCTGGAATGTCTTGAACTCCATCGAACTGCCCCCTCTCTCAGCCGCGCTGGGCGCGGCCCAGCTCCAGGCCCTTTTCAAAGGCCTGCTTGTTCAGGGGGAGGAGCTTGGGCTTACTGGCCAGCTTGTGCTCGATGGTCTCCCACACCACGTCAGGGGCAATCACCTCGGTATAGCCCACATAGACGCCCAGCATGATGACGTTGAGGACCTTGGCGCTGCCCATCTCCAGGGCCAGCTCGGTGACGGGGGCCTTCACCAGCTTCACGTCGGTCCGGCCGATCTGGCCGGAGACGATGGAGCTGTTGATGAAGAGGGTGCCGCCCGGCTTCAGGGTGTGCAGAAACTTGTTCATGGACGGGCCATTCATGACGATGAGGTCGTCCATCACGTCCCCCAGGGGGGCGCCGATGTCGTCGTCCGAGATGACCACGAAGCAGTTGGCGGTGCCGCCCCGCTGCTCCGCGCCGTAGGAGGGGAAGAAGGTCACCTTTTTGTCGGTGGAATTGCAGGTGGCGTCGGCCAGAAACTTGCCCAGCGTCATGACGCCCTGGCCGCCGAAGCCGGCCACGCACAGATTGGTCTCCATACTCACAGCCTCCTTATTCTCAGCGGTCGCGGATGACGCCCAGGGGGAACTCGGGCAGCATCTTCTGCTCAATGAAATCCAGGGACGCCAGGGGGTCCAGGCCCCAGTTGGTGGGGCAGCTGGTGACGATCTCCACCATGGAGAAGCCCTTGCCGTCCAGCTGGTTCTGGAAGGCCTTCTTGATGGCGGCCTTGGTCTTGTTCACGTTGGCGGGGGTGTTGCAGCTGGTCCGTACCAGATAGGCGGGGGCGGTGAGCTGGTTGAGGATCTCGCACATGTGCATGGGGTAGCCGTGCTCCCCGGCGATGCGGCCCTTGGGGGCGGTGGAGGCCTTCATCCCGATGAGGGTGGTGGGGGCCATCTGGCCGCCGGTCATGCCGTAAATGCCGTTGTTGATGAAAATCACGGTGATATTCTCGCCCCGGTTGGCGGCGGAGATGGACTCGCCCAGGCCGATGGAGGCGAAGTCGCCGTCGCCCTGATAGGTGAAGACCAACGTGTCCGGGTTGGAGCGCTTCATACCGGTGGCCACGGCGCAGGCCCGGCCGTGGGGGGCGGTGGTGTTGTCGTAGGCGATGTAGTCCATATGCAGGCCGCAGCAGCCGATGCCCAGCACGCAGGCGGCCTTCTCCACCAGGTTCATCTCCTCCAGCGCCTCGCCGATGAGCTTGATCACCGTGGAGTGCATACAGCCGGGGCAGAAGCCGGAGACCTTATCCTCCTGGATGGTTTTCGTCCGGGTATAAATCTTTTCCATCTTGCTCAACCCTCCATGATCGATTTCACGGCGGCGAGGACCGCCTCGCGGCTCATGATGTTGCCGCCGGAGCACAGGCAGGTGCGGATGGGGCAGCGGTCCTTGACGGCTGCGGCCACGTCGTCCACGAATTGGGCGGGGATGGACATCTCCACATCCAGCACGGCTTTGCACCTGCTGTAGTCGATGTGGTCGAAGGCGGCGTAGGGGAAGGGGTGGACGGTGATGGGACGGATGAGTCCGGCCCTGACCCCCTGGGCCCGGAGCTGGTTCACCGCGGACTTGCCGATGCGGGCCGAGATGCCGTAGGCGGCGATCACGACCTCGGCGTCCTCCACCAGGTACTCCTCCGCCTGTACGTCCTTCTCCCAGGACAGGTAGAGGGCGGCGGCCTCCTCGTTCTTCTCCTGCTGGACGGCGGTGGACCACTGGCCGGGCTGGATCCAGGCCCGGTGGGCGCAGTCCAGCTTGTGGCCGGTGCAGGCCCAGGGCTGCTTGGAGGCCTTGATGGCGGCGATCTCCGCGTCGCTCTTCATCTCGGGCAGGACCACCGGCTCCATCATGGTGCCGATGACGCCGTCGGCCAGAAGCAGGACGGGGTTGCGGTCCCGGTCGGCGTAGTCAAAGGCGGCATAGGTCAGGTCCACGGCCTCCTGCACGGTGGAGGGGGCCAGGACCATCATCTGAAAGCCGCCGTTGCCGCTGGCGCGGGTGGCCTGGAAGTAGTCCATCTGGGCGGGCTGGATGGAGCCCACGCCGGGGCCGCCCCGGGAGATGTTGGCGTACACCATGGGGATGCGGGCGGAGGCGCAGTAGGAGATCCCCTCGCTCTTCAGGGCGATGCCGGGGCTGGAGGAGGAGGTCATGGACCGGGTCCCGGCAGAGGCCGCGCCGTAGACCATGTTCACCGAGGCCACCTCGGACTCCCCCTGGACGAAGACGCCGCCCACCTCGGGCATCCGGCGGGAGAAGTACTCGGGGATCTCGTTCTGGGGGGTGATGGGATAGCCGGCGAAGAACCGGCAGCCGGCGCGGACCGCCGCCTCGGCGATGGCCTCGCAGCCCTTCATAAACACTCTTGCCATGTTCAGGCCCTCCTTTTACTTGTAGACGTCGATGGCCCCGTCGGGGCACATCCGGGCGCAGACTGCGCAGCCGATGCAGGCGTCGGGGTTGACGGGCACCACGTACTCGTACCCCTTGGAGTTGACCTTGCTGCCGGTGGCCAGCACCTGTTTGGGGCAGAACTTGATGCAGTAGCCGCAGCTCTTGCAGCGCTCGGCCACGATTTCGACCTTTGCCATCTTGCATTTCTCCTTTTACAGTGATTCGCCGGGTTGGGCCTGATTCCAGGGATAGGTCAGGTACAGCCGGATGGGGAGGAGCGGGACCGGCAGGGCGTCCCGCACCTGGGCGGACAGGTCCTCCTGCACGCAGCAGAAGGACAGGGACTTGTAGGGGCCCACCATCTCCGCCAGGGACCGGCAGCCCGCCAGCACATCCTCCGCCGTGGTTCCGGGGCCCAGGTTGGGGTTGCCCACCAGGCGCACCTGGTCCAGCCTGAGGTGGGAGACCCCCAGGATTCCGCCCAGCACCTGGTCGATATGCTCGATGTCGGCCGACCAGGGGCGGTAGGGGTTCACCACGTAGAGCACGGCGGCGCGGGGGTGGTTGAGCAGCGGGGCGTACATGCCCACGGCCCGGGCGCCGATATAGTCCCCGCCCACGTCCAGGATGGTGTGGCAGGTCTCGTCCCGCAGCAGGCGGGCCACGCCGCCGGCGGCGGTGGGGGCGTCCATAAACTGGTCCTCAAAGTGGAACTGGAGCCCCAGACCGGCCAGGGCCTCCCGCTGGTCCCGGAGACGGAACAGGGGCTTGGTCATGTCCAGGTCGAAGAGGTGGACCTGCCGGCCGGATTCCTCCGCCAGCAGGCGGGCCAGGTTGACGGCGAGCTCGCTCTTGCCGCTTCCTGCCTCTCCCAGCAGGACAAAGTGCCTGGGGCCGCTGTCCAGCCCCAGAGTGGAGAGAACGCGGTGCGCTTCCATGGGCCATACCTCCCGAGGAAAAAGGGTGTGGTGCGCCGGGGCCGGAGAGCCGGCCGCTTCCGTCCTCCCGGCGGGTCCATATCTTGCATCTTGCAAGATTTTTCGGGGTGACTTTAGCATATCACACTTCCCGAAAAAATCAAGAGGGTTTCCGGAAAAAAATCAGAGAATTTTGCCGGGAGAGCGTCCACTGCGGGGACGGGCGGAACCCGCCCGTCCGGGGATTCTCTTTTCTCCTTTTGGATGCTATAATGGTCCTCGAGGAAGGCGGCCGTCCAGGCGGCTGGCAGAGCGCCCCGATGAGGGGGCGCGAACTCCGTGGATTGTGATTGTGACCCCGGCCAATACGAAGGAGGAGCAGGACCATGTATGAGCTCGTACAGGTCTCCGAGCGGAGCTACTACATCCAAAGCCCGGCCAAGATCGGGCTGGTGCGGCTGGAGGGGCAGGACGTCTGCCTGATCGACAGCGGCAGCGACAAGGACGCCGGACGGAAGGTCCGGCAGCTGCTGGACGCCAACGGCTGGCGGCTCGCCGCGATCTACAACACCCACTCCAACGCCGACCACATCGGCGGAAACCAATATTTGCAGCGGCAGACCGGGTGCAGCGTCTACGCGCCGGGCATCGACTGCACCTTTACCCGCTACCCCGTCCTGGAGCCCGCCTTTTTGTACGGCGGCTATCCGTGCAGAGAGCTGCGGCACAAATTCCTCATGGCCCAGCCGAGCGGGGCCCAGGAGCTGACCGGGGCCTGCCTGCCGGAGGGCCTCTCCAGCCTCCCCCTGCCGGGGCATTTCTTTGACATGGTGGGCTTCCGGACAGGCGACGGCGTGGTCTATCTGGCGGACTGCCTGTCCAGCCGGGAGACCCTGGACAAGTATCAGATCGGCTTCCTCTATGATGTCGCCGCCTATCTGGACACGCTGGAGAGGGTCAGAACCATGCAGGCGAAGCTGTTTGTCCCCGCCCACGCGGAGGCGGCGGAGGACGTGTCCGGCCTTGCGCAGTACAACATCGACAAGGTGTGGGAGATCGCGGACAGAGTGACCGGCCTCTGCCGGGAGCCGCTGTGCTTTGAGGCCATTTTGCAGCGGCTCTTCACCAGCTACGGGCTGACCATGAATTTTGAGCAGTACGTCCTGGTGGGCAGCACCGTCCGCTCCTATCTGGCGTGGCTGAAGGACACCGGCAGGCTGGAGGTCCTGTTTAAGCGCAATATGCTGCTCTGGCGGCGGGCGGAGTAGGCCGCGTCGGCGGCGGGCGGAACCGGGGGAAGAGGGGGCGGGATCCTGTCGGGATGCTGTATTCACAACCGTTGAACACCGTCTTGCCGGGTCTTTTGCCGCCCTGCAGCGTTACAAAATCTTGAAATAGACCAAGTATTCCTACGATTTTTTGCCTTGCAGGACGGCATCGGATAGCCGTTGGCGGCTTTGCCGCCTTACGGATATCACATACCCTTGGGGTAAAATTCCCCGGCAATCCGGTGTTCCCCGGTTATGAATACAGGTTCTGATTTTTGGGGTGCGCCCCCGGGAGGATTTGGGCAAAGACCCCTAAAACGATGGATTGACTCCTCTGTGGTGCTCAATCCGGGCTCTTTTTCCGCCAAACGGAAATTTACTCTTGCATTTTTCGCCGGAATCTGTTATCATATGGGTCGATGCCTTTCCGCCCACCGTGCGCCCACAGGTGCAGAAGGCGGACGGCTTATCCTGACGAGCGAGGAGGTCAAGCGAATGGCTAAATGTGAATTTTGCGATAAGGGCGTTGTCTTCGGCATTCAGGTTTCCCACTCCCACCGCCGCACCAACCGCCCCTGGAAGCCCAACGTGAAGCGGGTTAAGGCGATCGTCAACGGCACGCCCAAGCACGTCTATGTGTGCACCAGATGCCTCCGTTCGGGTAAAGTCACCCGCGCCGTGTAAGGGCAGGGCACAACCAGCCGCAGAGGGAACTGCACCCCATTTGCCGGGTCCGGCCAGACCGGACGGCGGATGGGGTGTTTTGCCGTCTTACTGAAAAACCGCCTCTCCTCGCGCCTACTGGCGCGGGGAGAGTTTTTTTATGTCCTCCAAGGTGCCGGGCCGTCCCTGCTCCTGATTCCGCCGTTTTCCCTGCTCTGGCTGCTGCGGTATGTAAATATCCACAAACCAAACGGTTTTTATTTGTTCTTTTTGCTGAAATGCAGTGGGCGAGGGAAATTTCTATTGACTTTTTTACCAAGTGCATGTCATTATATAAACAGAAACTTATATATAGGTTTTTGATTGTTAAGCAAGGAGAGGTAATGACGATGAAGCTGTTTGACCTGAGCGTTTACACGGAGGAAAATCCCCTGGCAGAGCCCTTTCCCGTCAGCATTGTCCCCCACAAGCACACCGAGTCGGCCGAGACCATGGCCAGGCGCCTGGGGCTGGAGCCCTCCGCCTTCAACGACGGCATGGCGCTCACCCACGAGGACTTCTCCGGCCAGTTCCACTGCGGAACCCATGTGGACGCCCCCTTCCACTTTGGTCCCCTCTGCGCCGGGAAGCCCGCCCGCACCATCGACGAGCTGCCTCTGGACTGGTTCTTCCAGGACGGCGTGCGGCTGGACCTGCGCAGCGTGCCCCACAACGCCCTGATTACCGTGGAGGATATCAAAGGGGCCCTCTCCGCCATCGGCTATACGCTCAAGCCCATGGATATCGTGCTGCTCTGGACGGATTTTGACAAGCTGATCTACAGCCCGGAATACCTGAAGGAGCAGCCCGGCATGAGCCGGGAGGCCACCGAGTACATCCTGGATCAGGGCGTGAAGGTCATCGGCATCGACGCCTATGGCTTTGACCGCTCCTTTGGCGCCCAGGCCAAGGAGTTCAAGGAAGGCAAGATCAAGGAGCTCTTCCCCGGCCACATGGTGGGCCGTGACCGGGAGTACGTCCACATGGAAAAGCTGGGCCAGCTGGACGCCCTCCCCACGCCCACCGGCTTCAAGGTGGCCTGCTTCCCCACCAAGGGCAGAGGCTGCACCGCCGGTATGTCCCGCATTGTGGCGCTTTATGCGTAAAGCCCCCCGCAGCCCGGCGGACGGGGGAGGCGCGGGTATGCGATCTCTGCCGGGCAAATACCCGATCCATCATAAGGAAACAGGAGGAATGTCATCATGCGCTACGATACCGAATGCCGTCTGCCCTATCTCAGCCCCGACACGCTCACTCCGGAGCAGAAAGCCTTTTACGACGCCAACGTCCAGGCCATGCAGCCCATGCCCTACGTCTGGATGACCCCCGGCAAGGAGCTCAACGGCCCCACCAATGTGATGCTCTACGAGGTGGAGATCGGCAATATGCTCTTCCCTCTGAACCGGACGATGATCAAGACCAGCATCGACCGGGTGGGGGGCGCGGCCCATGAGATCGCCATTCTGGTCACGGTCAGCAGCGCAAAGGCCCACTACGGTATGTACGCCCACACCCAGCTTGCCCGGAAATTCGGCGTGACCGGCGATCAGATTGCCGCCGTGATGAACGGCCAGAAGCCCGCCGGTCTGGGCGAGAAGGAGTCGGCCGCCTATGACCTGGCCTCCGCCCTGTGCCAGGCGGGGGCCATCCCGGGCGCGGTATATGACCGCTGCGTGGCCGTCCTGGGCCAGGATGGGTTTAACGCCCTGGTGCTGGCGGTTGGCATGTTCAAGCTGATCGGCACGATCCTGAACGCCTACAACGAGCCCGTCCCCGAGTACCGCTGAACCCCCATAGCTGTCCCTGCACCGGCCCTGACGCAGGCTCTGCCTGGATGGAACGACAGAGAACGGACACGATCAAAAGGGAGGAAATCATTGATGAAAAGGCTGTTAGGTAGTTTGCTTGCAACATGTATGCTCTTTGCGCTCTGCGCCTGCTCCGGCGGCGGGACACCCGCCTCCGGCAGCGGCGGCGTACCCTCCGGCCCCGCTCAGCCCGCCCCTGACGGCGGAGAGACCACCTATGTGCTGCGCCTGGGCGCCGCCACCGCCGGGGCCCACCCCCACAACGTCTGGATGGAGGCCTTTGAGCCCGCCCTGGAGGAGGCCACCGGAGGCCGGATTGACGTACAGCTCTACCCCGCCGGCCAGCTGGGCAACATGGCCGAGCTGATCCAGGGCCTGCGGGACGGAACGGTTGACTCCGCCGTCTTTCCGACCACCTACTTTGGCACCACCTTTGTGGGGGCCACCGTGGTTGACCTGCCCTACCTCTTTGAGGACAGCGATCAGCTCTACCGGATTCTGACCGAAAACGATACCAAGTACACCCAATCCTACACCGACAACGGGATCGTCCCCGTCACCTATCTGCGGCTGTTCGAGCGCCAAATCCTCACCACGAAAAAGGTGGAGTCCATGGCCGGCCTCAAAAATGTAAAGCTCTGGTCTCTGCCCAGCGTGGTCATCCAGCAGGAGGTGGGCGCCATGGGCGCTGTGGTCTCCAACCTGGACATGGGCGAGCTGGCCCCCTCCCTCCAGAACGGTACGGTGGACGGCGCGCTGACCGATAAGGCCCTTTTTATGTCCCAGTCCCTCTACTCCTCCGCCAAATACCTTCTGAACGCCCCCAATGACGCCATGGTCAGCCTGTATGCCGTCAGCCCCGTGTGGTGGGAGAAGCTGCCCGCCGACCTGCAGGAGATCGTCAAACAGGTGGCCTATGAGACCGTGCAGGAGGCGGAATATGGCTATATTGATACCATGGGTGAAAACGCCATGAAGGTCATGGGCGAGGCCGGTCTGGAGGTAATCGAGCCGGACGGAGCCTTTGCCGCCGAGCTGGAGGCCGCCCTCACCCGGACAACGGACTGGTACCTGGAGACCTACCCCGAGACCCAGGAGATCTATGACGAGCTGGCCGCACTGGTCCAGGCTGACAACGCGGCATAGCCGCCGCTCCCGTCCCCGACACCCGGCGCGGGGAGGCGTCCTCTCCGCCTCCCCGCGCCTCTTGGCTGGAGCCGCTGTACCGGTTGCCTCCCTGCACCGCTTTGCCGCCAAGCGCCTGCCGGCGGCAAGTTCAGCGCGCAAATTCCTATTCTCCGGCTATCGGTACCGCCACTGAGAAAGGAGCGATTTTCCTGAAAACTGCCCGAACCATCGCCGATAAGGCGATTACCGCACTGCTGACCGCCGCCGCCGTGCTGGGCGGAGCCAGTGCGCTTTTGGCCACCTTCAATGCAATCAGCCGGAAATTTCTGTCGGTTAGCTTTCCGTGGGCGGAGGAGCTGTGCACCTATCTGGTGGTCATCGCCGTTTTTCTTGCCATCCCCTATCTGGAGCTGAAGGACAAGCAGCTCTGTGTGGACTTTCTGGGCAGCACCATCAAAAACAAAGCCGTGCAGAAGGGGCTGTATCTCTTCCGGGGCGTGGTCATCATCTTTCTGTGCGTCGTGGTGGCCAGGTACGGCCTGGCCTCCACGGTCACTGCCTGGCAGACCAATACCGTAACCTATGTGCTCCAGTGGCCGCGGGCCATCTTTTTCGGCATCGGCGTAGCCGGCTTCCTGGCCGCCATTGTCTCCTGGGTGGCTGCTATCTTCCTGAACAAGGGGGAGAAGTTCTCATGACAATGGAAATTGCGGTGGCCTTTTTGATCCTTCTGGTCCTGATCGGCCTGAATGTGCCCATCTATGCCTGTCTGCTGGCCTCCGGCCTCTATCTGATGGTGTTTGTGAACCATATGCCGCTTCAGAGCATTTTTACCGTCATGTTTGAGGGGATCACCAAAAACAGCCTGCTGGCCATCCCGTTTTTTGTGCTGGCGGGGAATTTTATCTCCGGCGGCTCCCTGGGGCGGCGGCTGATCGACGTATTCTCCTCCTTCCTGAGGAATATACGGGCCGGAATTCCCATCGCCTGCCTCGTTTCCAATGCCATCTTCGGGGCGATCTCCGGCTCGCCCCCCGCCGCCACGGCGGTATTTGCCAAGATTGTCCATAAGCCCATTGCCGATTCGGATGGCGAGGCCCTGGCCACCGGCCTGGTCGCCTCGGCCGCCGGACTGGCCTCCATCATCCCGCCCAGCGTCATTATGATTATCTACGGCATCGCCACGGACACCTCGGTCAGCGATATGTTCCTGGCCGGAGTTCTGCCCGGACTGTGTATCGTGGGCATCCTCGGGGTTTATCTGGTGCTCCGGTGCAAAAAGAAGGAGAAGGCGCCTGTCAGCGGCCGGGAGATCCTGAAGGCCTTCTGGCGGGGCGTTCCCGTCCTGCTGCTGCCCGTTCTGGTCCTGGGCGGCATCTACGGCGGCTTTGTCACGCCCACCGAGGCGGGAGCCCTGTCCGCCGTGTACTGCGCGGTGGTCAGCATCTTTGTGCTGCGGGAGATTAAGCCCCGGCAGATTGCGGGCATCCTGCGGGACTCCATGACCACCACGGCCCAGGTCTTTCTGTTGATCGCAGCCAGCGCCTTTTTTGCGCGGGCCCTCACCATCTCCCAGCTCCCCCAGTGGGTGACCGCCACCTTCGGCAGCCTGCCCCAGATTCAGTTCCTGCTGCTGCTGAACATCCTGCTCCTGATCGTCGGCTGCTTCTTCGATCCCAGCGCCGCCATCCTGATTTTGGCGCCGATGCTGCTGCCCGCCGCGCAGGCGCTGAATATCAGCCCCATCCACTTGGGCATCATCTTTACCGTTAACCTGTCGGTGGGGATGTTTACCCCGCCCTTTGGCCTGAACATCTTTGTGGCGCAGAGCGTGCTGGGCTACGAGATGAAGACCATCTCCAAAGCGCTGGTGCCGTTTATCATTCTCTACCTCGTCGGCGTGCTGCTGATCACCTACGTGCCCAGTATTTCTACCATCCTGCCCGCGATTCTGTGAGGTGTGTTGGAATGGGAACGCGAGAGACGATCAAGGCGGCCTGCCGGAACTGCCACGGCGGCTGTAGCGCCCTGCTGACCGTGGAGGACGGCCGGCTGATCAAAATCGCACCGGATCCGGACGGGCCTCTGAACAGGGGGCGCATGTGCGCCAAGGGCCTCAGCGGGATCGAGCTGCTCTATCATCCGGACAGGCTGAAAGTCCCCCTGCGCCGCGCCGGAGCCCGGGGCGGGGGAAGCTGGGAGCCCATCACCTGGGACGAGGCCTATGACGAGATGGCCGCGAAGCTCAAGGACCTGACGGCGCGGTATGGGGCCGAGTCCATCTGCGTGGCCCAGGGGACCGGGCGGCACATGTTTCACCATGTTCCCCGCTTTGCCAATACGCTGGGTACGCCGAACTGGATTGAGCCGGGCTTCGCCCAGTGCTTCTTTCCGCGGGTGCAGGTGGGGATGCTCTGCTTTGGCGCCTCGCCCGTCGCCGATTACTATGGACCGGTCAAGCCCCAGTGTATTCTGGTCTGGGGGCACAACCACGAGCTGACCAGCGCCGGCAGTGAGTGCCAGTTTTTGATTCACGACGCCATCAGGGCCGGAGCCAGGCTGATCGTGGTGGATCCCCGCCGGACCCGTCTGGCCGGCCACGCGGAGCACTGGCTCCAGCTCCGTCCCGGCACCGACGACGCCCTGGCGCTGGGGATGCTGCATGTGATCATCCATGAGGGCCTGTACGACCGCACATTTGTGGACCGGTGGTGTTATGGCTTTGACGCCCTGCGGGAGCGGGTGCAGGAGTACCCGCCCGGCCGGGTCTCGGCGATCACCTGGGTTCCGGAGGCGGCCATTACAGCGGCCGCGCGGGCGTTTGCCGCGGCAAAGCCAGCCACGCTGGAGTGGGGCGTCGGCATTGAGCACACCCCCAATACCACCCAGACCGTCCGGGCGATCTCCCTGCTGATGGCAGTGACCGGGAATTACGACGTCCCCGGCGGCTGGCTGGAGGACTTGGGCGTTCTCCCGGCGGCGGATCACAACAACCACCTGCTGTCTGAGGCCCAGGGGAAAAAACGGCTGGGGGAGGCGTCCTACCGTATGCTGGCCGGGAATCACAACCCATTTCCCTCCGCCCATATTCCCACCGTGCTGGACGCCGCCATAACCGGCAAGCCCTATCCCATCAAGTGCTTCCTCCACTTCGGCAATAATGGCATTCTCAGCAACGCCGACGCCCGCAAGACCGCCCGGGCCCTGATGGCCGCCGAGTTCAACGTATGTATGGACCACTTCATGACTCCGACCGCAGAGCTGTGCGATCTGGTGCTCCCCGCCGCCATGTGGATGGAGCTGGACGAAATTCACTGCGCCCCCGACTGGGGCCACACCATTCTGGTGCAGAAGCAGGTGGTGCGCCCCTATGACTGCAAATCGGACGAGGAGGTCTTCTGTGAGCTGTGCGCCCGCATGGGACTGGATTACGGCGCGGAAAAGCCCTCCGATATCTACGACGAGCAGCTCCGCCGGGCGGCAGAGCGGTATCCCCAGCTGAAGGGCATCGACTTCGCAGCCATGAAGGAGCTGTCCTACCTTCAGATTCCATATGAGTACAAAAAGTACGAAAAGAGAGGCGGCTTCCATACCCCAACCGGGAAAATAGAGCTCTTCTCCACAGCGCTTGAGGCATTGGGCTACGACCCGCTGCCCTATTACGAGGAGCCACCCGAGTCCCCCTATGCCTCTCCCGGCCTGCTGGCGCAGTACCCCTATGTCCTGACCACCGGCGGGCGGCGGAGCTTCTACTTCTGCTCAGAGGGAAGGCAGATCAGCAGCTTCCGCCGGGCCCACGGCTTCCCCCAGGTGGAGCTCCACCCGGAGACGGCGGCGCGCCACGGCATTTCCGACGGCGACATGGTTTCCATCGAATCCCCCCGGGGGCGCATCGTGCAAAAGGCGTGGGTACACGATGGGATCGACCCCCGGGTGATCAACTGTGAATACGGCTGGTGGTTCCCCGAGCGCGCCGGACCGGAGCACGGCTGCTATGACTCCAACTGTAACGTGTTGACCTGTATGGACGGGCCGTATGACCCCTGCATGGGCACATACCAGCTGCGGGGCCTGCTGTGCCGGATCTCCCGGGCATCGGACCAGGAGGGCGCAGGCCGGCACGGCCAGGCCCTGCGGAACGCGGTCCGGCCCATAGACCAAAGCTCCCCCGGCATCGTGATCGATCCCAACCAATGTATCCTGTGCGGCCGCTGCGTCCACATCTGCCGGTCCGTACAGGGGGTGGGGGCGCTGGAGTTCCGGACCGGCGCCCAGGGGACGGCGGCCGTAGCGGCCGGCGGCTCTCTCGCCGGAACCCAGTGTGTGGGCTGCGGGCAGTGCGCGCAGGCCTGTCCTGCGGGCGCTATTCAGGTCAAAAGCAGCGCAGCTGCGGTGCTGGCGGCCATTCAGGACCCGGACGCCATCGTCACCGCCCAGATTGCGCCCTCAGCCCGGTTTGGAATCAGCCGGCAGCTGGGGCTGCCGGAGGGGGAAAATGCGATGGGCACGCTGACCGCCCTGCTGCGGCGTATCGGCTTTGATCGGGTTTATGACACCTCGGTGGGGGCCGATCTCACGGTCCTGGCAGAGAGCGGCGAGCTGCTGGAGCGCCTGGAGCGGGGCGGGCCGCTGCCCCTGCTGACGAGTTGCTGTCCGGCATGGGTACAGTTCTGCAGGACCCGGTATCCGGAGCTGGCCCCGCATCTCTCGACCTGCCGCTCTCCCCACCAGATGCTGGGCGCGGTGATCCGCCGCCGGTTCCCGGAAACGCCGGAGCATGCAGGCAAGCGGCTGGTCAGCGTCTCTGTCATGCCCTGCACGGCAAAGAAAATCGAGATCCTGTGGCCGGAATCCGCCACTGCGGGCACGCAGGACATCGACTATGTGTTGACCACCGCCGAGATCGCTGCCATCACCGGCCGTCTGGGGCTCGACCCCAAGGGGCTGGGCCCGGAACCCGCCGATCCGCTCTATCAGGCCGGGACCGGCAGCAGCCTCCGCTTCGGCGCCGGCGGCGGCGTGCTGGAGGCCGTTCTGCGCCATCTGGCTGCGGACGCAGGGCAGGCCGTTCCGGCGCTGCGGGAGCAGGACGGCCTGCGGGCGTGCTCGCTCTCACTCGGGGGGCGCACGATCCGGGCCGCAGCGGTCAGCGGACTGAAGCGCGCCGCAGAGCTGCTGGAGCAGGTGCGCCGGGGCGGCGTACACGTTGATGTCGTTGAGGTCATGGCCTGCCCCGGCGGGTGCATGATGGGCGGTGGGCAGCCTCCCTTGGATCCCTGGGCCTGGAGAAGCGTCTGCGGCCGCCGGGGAGACGGGATTGCCCGTACCAGTGGCGCCTCACCGATGTCCGGGTCCGCAGAAAATCCGCAGGCCCGGGCCATTTACGACCAGTTATCGAAGCGCGAGCGTGATACCCTGCTTCACAGGGCTTGATCAGCCCCGCACGGACTATCCGTCAGAAAGAAAGGAAGGATTCGTTATGGCAAAAAAAGTACCCGCCGCCAATCGGGACCGGGAAAAGAGCTATTTTAAGTACTACCTGGAGGACTGCGCCCTGGGCGACCCGGAGAAATACGCCAAAATCACCCCGGAGCCCTACGACAACGCCCTGGCCCTGCGCATTGAGAACCGCAGCGACCTGTTCCTCCCCGGCGATCCGTCCTGTCCCTTTGGCTGGTGGCAGCTGGAGGACGGCACCGCCCTCATTGCCAACCAGACGTTTTTCCCCGGCGTCAACGGGGAGATGTTCGACTGGTGGTTTGCCTGGCACCCCATTGAGCGCCTGCGCTACGCCATCTGGGACAATGAGGACCACTACGACGTCTATGTGGACGACCCCGCCCACACCCGGGACATGAGCCTGACCATGCAGGAGCGCCACTGGGACAGCATCCACAACATCTGGGAGGACATCGGCACCGGCCGGGTGGACCTGCTGCGCATCCATTTCCGCCGCCCCCGGGACATGGGCTACGACGAGAGCAAGATCGGCACCAGCGCCTGCAACGCCCTGGTGTGCGCCAACGTCACCGTGGTGGGCGGCGGGGACCGGCCCGACGTGCCCGTGGTGATGACCCACTTCCTGCGCCCCTGCGAGGGGGGCTCCGAGCTGCGGTCCTATTTCTGGTTTGGCTGGCAGATTATTGACGGGAAGGCCGTCAAGTCCATCCCCGACGGCGTGAAGATTCCCGCCATGGGCCCGGTGTGCCTCCTCAACCACAACGTCAAGGAGTTCACCAACCTGGCCCGCATCCTGCCCAGCGTCTACGCCGAGGAGAAGGACCGCTGGTTCTAGCGCCTGTTGGAACACCGTCAAAATCCCAAACGGCGGGCCTTTTCTTGTCTGGGCGTCCCGGCAGGCGGGAGCTGCGTCTGCCTTTGAAAAAGGGAAACAGAGGCCCCGGCTGTTGGAAGGGAACAGCCGGGGCCTCGTGGCGTCAAAACCTGGAGAAGCGGCCGGGGCGCGCAGGCAGGATTTCTCATTCAGGCGGAATATTGGA
>CANSQX010000058.1 GCA_947649225.1 uncultured Flavonifractor sp. | reverse complement strand
GGCACATTCCCGACGACGTGACCATCCAGGTGCTGGTCCAGGCCCGGGAGCACCTGATCAAGAAGACCTTCGAGGCCATCGAGGGGGCCAAGCACGTCATTTTCCACTTCTACAACTCTACCTCCACCCTCCAGCGGAAGGTGGTCTTCCACACCGGCGTGGACGGAGTGAAGCAAATCGCTGTGGACGCCGCCCAGCTCATCTATGAGCTGTCCCGGCCCGTGGTGGAGGGCGGAATGGATCTCCGCTACGAGTACAGCCCGGAGTCCTTCATGGGCACCGAGATGGACGCCGCCGCCGGGATCTGCGCCGCCGTGCTGGACGCTCTCCACGCCACGGCGGAGAAGCGGGTGATCCTCAACCTGCCCACCACCGTGGAGAATTGCAGTCCCAACTACTTCGCCGATGAGATCGAGTATTTCATCCGCAGGCTGCCCGGGCGGGAGCGGGCCATCATCTCCCTCCACCCCCACAACGACCGGGGCGAGGGCATCGCCACCGCCGAGCTGGGCCAGCTGGCCGGGGCCGAGCGGGTGGAGGGCACCCTCTTCGGCAACGGGGAGCGCACCGGCAACGTGGATATGGTGACCCTGGCCATGAACCTGTATACCCAGGGGGTGGATCCCAAGCTGGACTTCTCCGACATCAACCGGATCCGGGATGTGTATGAGAAGGTCACCAAGATGAAGATCGGGGAGCGTCAGCCCTATGTGGGCGAGCTGGTGTTCACAGCCTTCTCCGGCTCCCACCAGGACGCCATCAACAAGGGCGTGCAGTACATGGAGGAGAGCGGCACCGAGTACTGGGAGGTGCCCTATCTGCCCATCGACCCCGCCGACGTGGGGCGGCAGTACGAGCCCATCATCCGCATCAACTCCCAGTCGGGCAAGGGCGGCGCGGCCTACATCATGCACCACAATTTCGGCTTCGACCTGCCCAAGGTCATGCACCCGGAGTTCGGGCATATTGTCCAGGTGGAGACCGACCGGGTGGGCACCGAGCTCCAGCCCCAGCGCATTTACGAACTCTTCCGGGAGGAGTATGTAGACGCGGCTGTGCCCTATGAGCTGCTGCGCCACTCCTTTGCCGAGTTCACCGGAGAGGACGGGCGCTCCCATGTCACCTTTGCGGGGACCCTGCGGCACACCGACACGATCTTCCAGGTCCAGGGCAGCGGCAACGGGCCCATCGACGCGTTCTTCAATGCCATCCACGGGCAGAAGATGGACCGGTTTACCTTTGTGGACTATAAGGAGCACGCCATCTCGGACGGGTCCGACTCCCAGGCGGTGGCCTACATTCAGCTGCGGGACCGGCAGGGCCGGGACTGGTTCGGCGTCGGGATGGACCATAATATTAACCTGGCCCCCCTGCGGGGGATCCTTTCCGCGATTAACCGCTCTGTGAAGCATAAGGCGTAAAGGGCCGCCGCCCGCTGTAGGGGCGGATAGTCTCCGCCCGCAGCTTACCGCCCCCAACTGTTCGCACCCTCCGCCGGAGGCTCCGGCGCCCAAACAAAAAACAAGCCGGAACGGATGGAAAGACCCGTTCCGGCTTGTTTTATTTTGGAATGCTCAGTCCATCAGCTTGTCTTTGGCGTCGCTGTAGTTAAAGACAGGCCCCTCCAGGCAGACGTAGGTGTCGTGAATCTTGCAGTGGCCGCACTTGCCCACGCCGCAGCACATTTTGCGCTCGAAGGAGACCCAGATCTTGGACTCCTCGGCCCCGTTTTTCACGCACTCCAGAGCGGCGAAGTGCATCATCACCGGCGGGCCCACGATGACGATGTTGTAGTCGTCAAAGGAGCGGATGGGCACCTTGCCGATATGGGCGGTGACCATGCCGGTCTCGAAGCCCTCCACCACCTCGCTGTCCAGGGTGGTGATCATGTGGAAGCGGGACTGGAACTTCTCGATCTCGTCCCGGAAGAGCACCGCGTCGGCGTTCTTGAAGCCCGAGATGATATGGACCGACTTGCAGACCTCCGGGTGGTCGTAGAAGTGGTTGGCCATGGTGAGGATGGGCGCCATGCCGGTGCCGCCGCAGATGATGAGCAGATCCTTGTTCTCAAACTGCTTGACCGGGAACTGGTTGCCGTAGGGGCCCCGCAGGAAGATGGAGTTGCCCGGCTCCAGGTCGAAGATGGCCTGGGTCAGCAGGCCCACGTTGCGGATGGTAAACTCCACGTAGCCCCGGCCCTTGCCGCTGGCCGAGATGGGGGCCTCGCCCACCTTGGGTAGGGAGAGCATGAAAAACTGTCCGAAACCGGGCTCGGTGTCGCAGGCCACCCGGAAGGTACACTCGGTCTTCGTGTGCCGACGGATGTTCAAAATCCGGTGGGGCTGGGGGACCAATACATTCTGTTCCATAGGGACGCCTCCTTATTCCTGCTCCGGCTGGCCGGCGTTCAGCCGGTCCACTTCCTCGCTCAGCTGGTTGATGGTGTCCGCGAAGGAGATCTCCTTGGGACAGCGCTGGATGCACCGGCCGCAACCGACGCACATATGCTCGTTGCCGCCGAAGCGGGCCTTGTAGTCATAGACCTTGTGCATGGTCTTGAAGCGCATCATCTGATCGGCCCGCTTCCGGGCGATGTTGCCTCCGGCGGTCCGGGAGAAGTCGGGCAGCATACAGGAGGACCAGATCCGCCGCCGCTCGCCCTTGCGGCTGTTCTCCTGGTTGAGGAAGTCCACCGTATCGAAGCAGCTGCACGTGGGGCACACCGTATTGCACCCGCCGCAGGAGATACATTCCTCACTGCACGTCTTCCAGAACTCCAGATTGAAGATCTCACGCAGCCTGGACGGGTCCTTGATGTCGGGCACGCGGACTTTTTTCTGGTTCTCCTCGATGAAGGCGGGGGCGTAGTCCGCAGGGGTCTCGCCGCCAAAGTAGTCGATGAACTCGGCGTCCTTGACCTCCAGAAGGATCTCCTCTCCATGGAGATGGAAGGCGGCGCTGTAGTACTCGGTCCGGTTGGTCCCCATGGAGACACAGAAGCAGCTCTCCCAGCTCTGGGGACACTCCATCAGGAAGATCTTCACCTTGTCCCGCATCCGCTTGTAGTAGACGTCGCTCATGCCGCCGTTGGCCAGGAACATGTTGTCCAGCCGCTTCAGGCCGTTGATGTCGCAGGGCCGCGCAAAGAGGATGATTCCCTTGGGGTCGCTGGACACGGTCTCCACACAGCTGTTCTCGTCAAAGCGGAAGATGGTCTGAGAGACCGGATAGAGGACCTCCTTCATGGAGAAGTCGGACTGGCGGTCCAGGACGATGTCGTCCAGGGCGCCGATCTCCTGGTAGCGGACCAGGCCGCCGTCCTCCCAGGAGCCCCGGTCCTCAATGAGCCGGGGGGCGTAGATGCGGTACTCGGTCTGGAGCTCCGTCAGGATCTCGTCCATGCGGGCGCGGCTCATGCGGAAGGACTGGGAACACATGGTCCGGGCCTTCCGGGCATTGATCATCTGATCCAGGATGAAGCTGTCCAGCTGCAAAAAGCCGGTGGTGAGCTGGCCCACCATGCGGTAGAATTCGGTGTCCGCGTGGACCTTGATGTCTAGGCAGAAGCCGGGGGCCCAGTTGAGTAGGTGGCGGTTCAAAAACTCCTTCTGCTCCTCCAGCCCGGCCAGAGTCTCGGTAAACCGGCTGGTCTCGTCGCAGAGGAAGGCCATAAAGTCCAGCTCCACCGCGATGTGGTCCTCCAGCAGATCGGCGGACTCCTCGTTGCGCTCGATGCCCTTGGACTCGTAGATGTCGCACACCTGGTTCCAGGCGTCCTGCATCATGACGTGCTTGGGGCTGGTATAGACCGACTCATAGGGGAAGGCCGCCGCCCCCTGGGCGCTCCCGGCCCCCAGAAAGGTCTTGGCGTAGTCGGCGGCCAGGTCGTCCAGACTCTCGCCCGCGTCGTACTCGAAGTACTCGTTCAGGCGGAGCAGGGCGTCCTTGAACTCGGTCAGGGCGTTCTCCTCCCGGTGGGAGGGGAAGGTGATGGCGCGCAGCTGGTCATAGAAAGCCTGGTCCACCTCCTTCTGGAAGAGCCGGGAGAAGAGGTGGTACAGATTGCGCCGGTTCAGCATCAGCTGCTTGAATTCCGCTTTTTTTCCCGTGTTGATCATGCTCTGCCTCCCTTTCCGAAGGAAACCTCGTCCAGCTCGGGCGGCAGGATGTCCTGCCACTGGGCGTTCTTCAGGATGTACCGGGTGGAGGGGCCGTTGCCGAAGTCCCGCAGGCGGAACACGTGGCCCTCGCCCGCCTCCCGGATCAGCCTGGACACCTCGCTCTCTGGGTCGTTGATGTCCCCGTAGTGGAGGGCCCGGCCCGAGCAGTTTTTCACGCAGGCGGGCTCCTCGCCAATCTCACGCAGCTGGGCGCAGATGGTGCACTTGTCCATGGAGCGGTACATCTCGCTGAAGGTATTGGCGTGGTAGGGACACTCCTGGTTGCAGCTGTGGCAGCCGATGCACTTCATGGTGTCGATGCGCACCACGCCGTCCTCCCGGCTCTTGTAGACCGCGCCGCTGGGGCAGACCTGCACGCAGACCGGATTCTCGCACTGCTGGCACATGGTGGGCAGGAAGTAGAGCTCTAGGTTGGGATAGGTCCCGGTGGGGCCCACCGCCCGGACCTTGGTGCGGTCGGAGCCCAGGGCCGTGCCGTTCTCCATCTTGCAGGCCACCTGGCACCCCTTGCAGCCGATACAGCGGTCCAGCTCGACAACAAATGCGTACTGTTTCATCCTTCCGCCTCCTCTGTGGGATCGCTGGGCCGGGCCAGCCAGGAGGTGAAGTCCTGGGGCTGGGTCCAGATGCCCTCAGGCGCGCCCTCCGCCGGGTAGACCTTCACCAGGAAGCCCCGCAGGGTATAGGTGCCCACCACGTCGTTGAAGGGGGCGTCCGCCCGGGTCAGCATATTGACATTCATCTCGGTCCAGCCGTGGGTTTTGGTCTCCAGGGTCTCCGGGTTCCAGAAGCGCTCCATATAGACCACCCCCGGCTTGATGCCCTCGGTGACCGAGACCACCGCCCGGATTTTTCCGCGCCTGGACTCCACCCAGGCCCAGGCGCCGTCCTCCAGGCCGTACTTTTCGGCGTCCGCCGGGTACATCCACAGCTCGGGCACCGGGTAGATCTCCCGCAGCCAGGGCACATTGCGCAGGGTATTGTGGTGGTAGAAGGGTACCCGGCCCCCCGTCATCACCAGGGGGTACTCCGCCGCGTCCGCCCCGTTCCGGGGGCTCTCGGCGGGCTCCAGATAGTAGGGGAGGGGCTCGTAGTCCTTTGACGCCGGGGGCAGCTCGCATTTGGCGAAGGGCTGGCCCGTCCGGCCCAGGGTGATCATGCGCTCCAGATAGATCTCGCACTTTTTGGAGGGGGTGTCGAAGCCCCGGGGCAGGCCGGTGGAGGGGTCGGTCTCCTGGTAGACATAGTAGGACTTCCACTCCTCCTTGGGCATGTAGGTATAAGGCGTCTGCTCCTTGAGCTGGTCGAAGGTGAGGCCCACCCGGGCGAGAAAGTGGTCCCACAGGTCGGTTACCTTGTCCCAATAAGGCAGGTCTTTGCCCATGTAGTCCGCATCGAAGGCCTTGCGGCAGGCCTCGTGCCCCAGTTCGCCGCACCGTTTGGCCAGCTTGGACCAGATGAGGGTCTCATCCATGGTCTCCCACAGATGGGTGACCTGCTGGCGGGCGCACAGGGTGTTGCAGGTCTCCACGATCATGTCGGTCTCCAGCCACTCCTCGGTGGGCAGGAGGATGTCGGCGTAGGCCGAGAAGGAGGTGGGGTACATGTACATGTGGACAATAAAATCCAGCTCGTCGATGACCCGCTTGACCTTCTGGCTGTCGGCGATGGCGGCCAGCTTGTTGCCGGAGCGGTCGATCCACACCCGGGGCTTATAGGGCTTGCCGGTGAGCACCGCGTCGAAGACGCTGGAGATGTGGGCGGCGTACCAGATATGCAGGCCCTTGTGCTCGATGCCGCCCAGGCGCTTTTTCAGCTGCCCGTTGGGCAGGCGGTCCGCCGCGATGGGCACCGGGTAGTTGGGCATGTCGAACACGCCGCTGGTGCGGAACCGCTGGAGGAGGGCCCCGGGGCGCTCCACATTGCCCAGCAGCAGGTCCAGGGTGGCCGCCGCCATGGCGGCCTGCTCGGAGTTGGGAGTCTGGTCGGTGCTCACGCCCAGGGCCAGGCCGCTGGGGGTGTTTTGGGCAAACAGGAGGATGGCCTCCTCAATCCGGGCCGGGTCCAGATCGCAGATCTCTCCCGCCTTTTCCAGAGTGTAGGGCTCCACCTGCTCCCACAGAAGCTGGAAGCCGGTCTTCAGGGTCTTGCCGCCGGCCTGAAATTCCCCGTCCAGCACCGGATCCAGGGCGTCGTTCCAGGGGTAGGGGAGGGGCTGAGGGGCGCCGGTTTTGGCATCCCACACCAGGAAGGTGTCGGGGGCGTCCGGATCGTTACACGCCTCCGAGCGCAGGAGCATTTTGCTCTCCACGTCGGCCAGATAGGGCAGGTTGGTCCACTTCATCACGAAGTCCGCGTCGTAGAGCTTGTGCGCCAGGATGTACCGGATCCACGCCAGCATCAGGGCCACGTCGGTGCCCGGCCGGATGGGGAGCCACACGGTGGCCTTGGCCGCGTCGGGGGTGAGCCGGGGGTCCACCACCACAGTTTTGACCCCCTTGGAGCGCAGGTCGTTCACCGCGCCGCCGCCGCTGGCCGGGCAGGAGTAGGAGGGGTCTGTCCCCCAGAGCACCAGGGTCTGGATGGGGGTGTCCTCGGTGTCGTAGATCTCCAGGGCGTTGGAGTCGGCGATGCTGGGGTCCACGCCGCCGTACATCATGGTGTAGGCCAGTACCCGGGGCAGATAGCACTGGGCGCACCCGGGCTCAAACCAGTTGGGGGTGCCGAAGATATTGCAGAAGCGGGCGATACTCCAGATCTCCGGATTGCCGCCGCCGCCGGTGGAGCAGAAGACGGCCTCGGCTCCGTACTTCTCCCGGGTCTCCATCAGCTTGTGGGCGATGATGTCGATGGCCTTCTCCCAGGAGATCCGGCGCCACTTGTTTTCGCCCCGCTTGCCCACCCGCATCATGGGGTACTTGTTGCGGTTGGGGTGGTAGAGGGCCTGGATCCCCGAGAGGCCCTTGGCGCACATGCGGCCCTTGCTCATGCGGTCCTCCGGGTTGCCCTCCAGCTTGACCACCCGGCCGTTCTTCACCGTGGCGATGACGCCGCAGTTGGCGATACACGCCCGGCAGCAGGTCTTGACCTTGCGGACGGTGTCGCGGGCCTCGGCTTTCTTGACCCCCTCGGCCTTTTTCAGCAGCTTGAGGCTGCCCACCGCCTCGTCCAGCCCCTCCACATGGGTGGCCGCCAGGAAGTCCATCTGGGTCATGGAAACGGGTTCCGACATACCTGCTCACTCCCTTGGGAAATATATTTGGAATTCCTTTGGTATACCAACGGTATACCCTGTGTTCACCAACAGTATAACATAGATTCTTCAGATTGCAAGCCCCATTTATACGGAAGTAAAAAATCGGCGGATTGACGGGATTTCCAGCTGGATAGAGCCGGATACCGGCAAAAAGGCGGACAGGGACAAACTGCCCCTGTCCGCCCCATCAGTAGAAGAGGATGGATTTAGGTGAATCCTAACGATATTTAAGGTAGAGAAGGGGACCGGTCAGGACCTGTGCCGGGCGAAGCGCTCGGCCGAGCGGCGGAATTCCCCATCTACCAGCTTGACCACCTGGGACACAATTTCGGCGGGCTCCTCCGACATGCCGCCGGTGATCCACTCCAGCAGAAGCCCGGCAAAGGCGGATTTATAGAAGCGGGCAATGAACTGTTTGTCCTTTTCGGCCAGCTCCAGGTCCTGGCAGGAGGCCTCGATGACCCGGTACATGATCTGCTGGGACATCTCGTTGAGCTGTCCGGCCAGCAGTCCCTGGCCGTTGGAGCCAAAGATGTGGAAGATCAGCCGGTGGTTGTCCCGCACGTACTGAAAGGCCTGGAGAAGCCCCTCCTCCCAGTTGGCTGCGCTGTACTTTCCGGCCAGGGCCTGGGTGGCCTCCTGAGTCAGAAACCAACTCAGCAGATCGTAGATGTCCTGGAAGTGATAATAGAAGGTCTGCCGGTTGACCGCACAGTCCTCCACCAGCTCCTTGACCGTGATGTCGTCCAGGCTCTTTTTCTCCAGCAGCTGCTTGAGTGAGGCGGCCAGCGCCTGCTTGGTGGACTGGGCCATTCCAAATCCCCCCTCATCGGTACGAGATGCCGGCTCCGCAGGGAAACCCGCCAGTCCCAGTGTACGATATCATGCGGGACGACAGTCAAGCGGAAAAACCGGGGCAGAAGCGACAAAAAGCGGCGGCGTTTTTTGGTGAACCTGCCGCAGGCTCCCGGGCAGGCACAGGCCGGAGCAGTGCCTGGAAAGGTATTATAGCATAGAAGTGGGAAAAAAGACAAGCAGTTTCGGATTGAAGGGGAAAATAAATGTCAAAAATTAGGACACAAGGACGCACAGGCGGCCATCCCGCCCCGATTTTGCGCAAGTTCTGATTGCAATGTGTGGGAATTTATATTAGAATAAGATAGCCAAAGAATACCGGAAAGGGGCTGGAGCTATGAGCGAGCCGCAGTATAAGAGAGTGTTGCTGAAGGTCAGCGGCGAGGCGCTGGCGGGCGACGCCACCCGCGGGCTGGATTTTGATGTGATTGGCAGCGTCTGCGATGTGATCAAGCGCTGTCTGGAGGCCGGCGTCCAGGTAGGCGTGGTCGTGGGGGGCGGAAATTTCTGGCGCGGTCTGAAGGACGGCGGCGACCGGATGGAGCGTACCCGGGCCGACCACATGGGGATGCTGGCCACCACGCTGAACTGTCTGGCTCTGGCCGACGTGCTGGAGCAGAAGGACGTGGAGGTCCGGGTCCAGACCGCCGTGGAGATGCGGTCCTTTGCCGAGCCCTATATCCGCTCCAAGGCCATCCGGCACCTGCAAAAGGGGCGGGTGGTGATCTTCGGCTGCGGGACGGGCAACCCCTATTTCTCCACCGATACTGCGGCGGTGCTCCGGGCCGCCGAGATCGACGCCGACGTGATCCTGCTGGCCAAGAACATCGACGGAGTGTACTCCGCCGACCCCCGCAAGGACCCCGGCGCGGTCAAATACGACAGCATTACCTATGAGGACGTGCTGGCCCAGCACCTGCAGGTGATGGACTCCACCGCCACGTCCCTCTCCATGGACAACCGCATTCCCGTGATCCTCTTCGCCCTCAAGGACCCGGAAAACATCTACCGGGTGGTCATGGGGGAGAAAATCGGAACCATTGTCAAGGAGGAACAGTGAGATGAAGGAAGCCGTAAAAGAATTCGATGTGAAAATGCAGAAGACCGTGGACGTGGTCATGAGCGACTTCGCCGGGGTGCGGGCGGGCCGGGCCAACGCCGCCGTGCTGGACAAGATCACCGTGGATTACTACGGCACCCCGACCCCCATCCAGCAGGTGGCCAGCATCTCCTCCCCCGACCCCCGGAGCCTGGTGGTCCAGCCCTGGGACGGCAGCCTGCTCAAGGCCATTGAGAAGGCCATCCAGGCCTCCGATCTGGGCATCAACCCCCAGAATGACGGCCGGGTCATCCGCCTGGCCTTCCCCCAGCTCACCGAAGAGCGCCGCCGTGAGCTCACCAAGCAGGTCCATAAGTACGGGGAGAACGGCAAGGTGGCCATCCGGAACATCCGCCGGGACGCCATGGATAAATTCAAGGCGATGCAGAAGAAGTCTGAGATCACGGAGGACGACCTGAAGCTCTTCGAGAAGGACCTCCAGGACATGACCGACAAGCGCTGCAAGCAGATTGACGAGCTGACTGCCAAGAAGGAGACCGAGCTGATGGCCGTCTGAGCTCTTGAGGCGCCGTGCGCCCGATGCCCGGACCTGTGCGGAGCGCTCCGGTGCTCCGCGCAGGTCCGGCAGCCAGATTCTGACCGCATTGAGAGGTGGCCCCTATGGCCCTGTTTTCCCCCAGGCGGGCCCCTGCGCCCGCGGTCGATATGTCCCGCCTGCCCCGGCATGTGGCGGTGATCATGGACGGCAACGGCCGTTGGGCCAAGCGGCGCGGCCTGCCCCGGACGGCGGGCCACGCCGCCGGCGCCGAGACCTTCCGGACCATCGCCACCTACTGTAGGGATATCGGGATCAAGTATTTCACAGTCTACGCTTTCTCCACCGAGAACTGGAAGCGCCCGGCGGAGGAGGTCTCCGCCATTATGGGCCTGCTGAACCAGTATCTGCGGGAGGCCATCGAGAAGATGGAGCGGGACCGGATCCGCCTCCACTTCTGGGGGGATCTGACCCCGCTGGCCCCGGAGCTCCAGGCCCTGTGCCGGGAGACCGGCCGCATCTCTGAGGGCTACGACGGCATGGAGGTCAACGTCTGTCTGAACTACGGCGGCCGGGACGAGATCCTCCGGGCCGCCCGGGCGCTGGCGGCCGAGTGCTCCGCCGGGCTCCGCTGTCCGGAGGAGCTGGGGGAGGCCGACCTCTCCGCCCATCTCTGGTCCCGGGACGTGCCCGACCCGGATCTCGTTATTCGCCCCAGCGGGGAGCTCCGGGTGTCCAATTTCCTGCTGTGGCAGTCGGCCTATGCTGAATACTATTTCACCGACGTGCTGTGGCCCGATTTCTCCAAAGCGGAGATGGATCGGGCGCTGGCCGCCTATCAGAGCCGCTCCCGCCGGTACGGCGGGGTGGACGGGCGCTGACGGGCGCAGTGAGAGCCGGCCCTGGGCTGGACGGTGAAGGGAGTTTTGTCTTTTGGGTAAACGTGTCCTGGTAGCGGTGATCTTCATCCCGCTGCTGCTGGTGGTCATCTATGTGCTGCCGCCGCTAGGCCTGCCGGTGCTGATCAGCGCGCTGTCCATGGTGGCCGTCCACGAGGTGCTGTGGTCCACCGGCTTTGTAAAAAACGCCCGGCTCTCGGGCTACTCCATCCTCCTGTCCGGTGTGATCCCCTTCTGGGTCTATTTTCACGAGGGGATGCTGCCCGCCCTGTGCGGCCTGCTGCTCTACCTGACTTTGGTGTTTATCGAGGCCATCTCCAGCCGCTTTACCGTGACGCTGGAGAAGATGGGGGGCGCGTTCTTCTTTGCGGTGCTCATTCCCTATTTTCTGTCCTCTTTCCTGCGCCTGCGGGTGCTGGACGGGGTGGGGGAGTACCTGGTGATCCTGCCTCTGGTGATTGCCTTTACCAGTGACGCCTTCGCCCTCTTTGCCGGGATGCTCTTTGGGAAGCATAAGCTGGCCCCTGAGCTCTCCCCCAAGAAGACGGTGGAGGGGGCGGCGGGCGGCCTGATCGGGGCGGTGGCCTGCTCCATGTTTTATGGGCTGCTGCTTACCCTGTTCTTTGAAGTCAAGACAAACTACCTGCTGATGGCCCTCTTCGGCGCGGCGGGCAGTGTGTTTTCCCAGCTGGGGGACCTCTCTTTTTCCTATATCAAGCGTCAGTATCAAATTAAGGATTTCGGCAGTATTCTCCCCGGCCACGGCGGGGTGCTGGACCGCTTTGACAGCGTGATTTTCTGCACGCCCCTCATTGAACTGCTCTGCACCCTTCTGCCCGCGCTGGCCGTGGTGCAGCCGCTGTAGTAGAGGAGGCCGGTTATGATGGGACAGAGTATCTCCCTGCTGGGGTCTACAGGTTCAATCGGGCGGCAGTCATTGGATGTGATTGCCGCCTGTGGCATGCGTGCGGCTGCGCTCACCGCCCACCGGGACGAGGCGCGTCTGGAGGAACAGTGCCGCCGGTTCCGCCCGATCCTGGCGGTGATGACAGATGAACGGGCGGCGGCCGGACTGCGGGTGCGGCTGGCCGATACGGGGATCCGGGTGGCCTCCGGCCCGGAGGGCCTGCTGGAGGCGGCCGCCCTGCCGGAGGCCGGTACCGTGATCACCGCCGTGGTGGGTATTGCGGGTCTGAAGCCCACCCTGGCAGCCATCCAGGCGCACAAGCGGATCGCCCTGGCCAATAAAGAGACCCTGGTCTGCGCCGGGGAGCTGGTCATGGACGCCGCGCAGGCGCACGGCGTGGACATCGTCCCCGTGGACTCGGAGCACTCGGCGATTTTTCAGTGCCTCCAGGGCTGCACAGACCGGGGCGAGGTGCACCGCCTGATCCTCACCGCTTCGGGCGGGCCCTTTTACGGTTACACGCCGGAGCAGCTCCGGGGCGTGACCCTGGAGCAGGCCCTGAAGCATCCAAACTGGTCCATGGGGGCCAAGATCACGGTAGACTCCGCCACTCTGATGAACAAGGGCCTGGAGTTTATCGAGGCCATGCGGCTCTACCGCCTGCCGCCGGAAAAAATTTCTGTGGTCATCCACCGGGCGAGTATCATTCACTCCCTGGTGGAATACTGTGATCATGCGGTGCTGGCCCAGCTGGGAACCCCCGACATGCGCCTGCCCATCCAGTACGCTCTGACCTGGCCGGCGCGGACGGCGGCGGTGGCCCCGCCCCTGGATCTGCTGTCCTGCCCGCCCCTTACCTTTGCACCGCCGGACGAGGAGGCCTTCCCCTGCCTGGCCCTGGCCAAGGAGGCTGCGCGGACCGGCGGCACCGCCACCGCCGTGCTCAACGGGGCCAATGAGGAGGCGGTGGGCCGCTTCTTGGCGGGGGAGATCGGCTTCTGCGACATCCCCGCGCTGGTGGAGCGGGTCCTGGCCGCAGTCCCGGCGGTGCAGGCTCCGTCCCTGGCGGACATTCTGGAGGCCGACCGGCAGGCCCGGGCGGCCCTGCGGCGGCTGCTCCCCGGCATCCCATCAAATTGAGGTGACTCCATGCTTCTCTACATCATTCTGGCCATCGTCATGTTCGGACTGCTCATCGCGGTTCACGAGTTCGGGCACTTCTTCACCGCCAAGCTCCTGGGAGTGCGGGTCAACGAGTTCTCCATCGGTATGGGCCCTAAGCTCTTTTCCAGGCAGAAAGGGGAGACCCTTTACAGCCTGCGGGCCCTGCCCATCGGCGGCTTCTGCGCCATGGAGGGGGAGGACGGGGACTCGAAGGACCCCCGGTCCTTTTCCGCAAAATCCTGGTGGCGCAAGCTGATCATCCTGGCGGCGGGGTCCTTCATGAACTTCCTGGCCGGGCTGCTGATTGTGCTGCTGCTGTTCATCCAGACGGCGGCCTTCCGTGCGCCGGTGATCACCGGCTTCCTGGACGGCTTTCCCCTCCAGGGGGAGGAGGGCCTGATGGTGGGGGACGAGATCCTCCGCATCGACGGGCACCGGGTTCTGCTTTACTCGGACGTTCCCCTCTACCTCTCCCGCACGAATGGGACCATGGACCTGACGATCCGCCGGAACGGGGCGGTCATGACGCTGCGCAGTTTCCCACTGGCGCCCCAGGAGTACGAGTATAATGGACAGAAGGCCCTGATGTTCGGCCTGAATTTCGAGCGGCTGGACGAGGCCACGCCGGGTCTCCGGCTCCGGAATGCGCTGTATCAGTCGGTCAACAGCGTCCGCATGGTGTGGATGAGCCTGGGGGATCTGTTCACCGGCGCGGTGGGTCTGCGGGACATGTCGGGACCCATCGGCATCGTCACCGTCATCGGACAGGTGGGGGCCCAGTCCAGGACCGCCGGGGAGGCGGCCTACAATGTGCTCAGCCTGCTCTCCTTCATCGCCATCAACCTGGCGGTGATGAACCTGCTGCCCATCCCCGCCCTGGATGGGGGGCGGATTTTCTTTCTGGCGGTCAACGGGATCTACACCCTGCTGACCCGCCGGAGGCTCAATCCCAAGTACGAGGGGTATATCAACGCGGTCTGTATGCTCGGCCTCTTCGCCCTGATGGCGGTGGTGGCCGTCAACGACGTGGTAAGGCTGGTGGCGTGAGATGACCAGACAGATTCAGGTGGGCGGGGTCCCCATCGGCGGGGGGGCCCCGGTTTCCATTCAGTCCATGACCAACACTCCCACTGCCGATGTGGCGGCCACGGTGGCCCAGATCCGCCGTCTGGAGGCCGCCGGGTGTGAGATCGTCCGGGCGGCCGTCCCCGATCTGGAGGCGGTCCGGGCCATCGGGGCTATCAAGGCGCAGATCACCATCCCCCTGGTGGCCGACATCCACTTCAGCTATAAGCTGGCCCTGGAGGCGGTAGCCGCCGGGGCGGACAAGATCCGCATCAACCCCGGCAACATCGGCGGGAAGGACCGGGTGAAGGCGGTGGCCGGTGCCTGCCGGAGCCGGGGGGTGCCCATCCGGGTGGGGGTCAACGGCGGCTCCCTGGAAAAGCGCCTGCTGGAGAAGTACGGCGGCTTTACGCCGGAGGCCCTGGTGGAGTCCGCCCTGGACCAGGTGGCCCTGCTGCATCAATTCGACTTCGAGGATATCTGTGTGTCCCTGAAGTGCTCCAGCGTGCGGGATACGGTGGCCGCCTGCCGCCTGATGGCGGAGCGGTCCGACTGCCCCCTCCACCTGGGGGTCACCGAGGCGGGCACAGCCCGTATGGGGGTGATCAAGTCGGCGGCGGGCATCGGGGGGCTGCTGGCTCTGGGCATCGGGGATACCATCCGGGTCTCCCTGTCCGCCGCCCCGGAGGAAGAGATTGCCGCCGCCCGGGACATCCTGCGGGCGGTGGGCCTGCGGCGGGACGGGCCGGAGCTCATCTCCTGTCCCACCTGCGGCCGCACCCGCATCGACCTCATCGCCCTGACCGGAGCGGTGGAGGAGCGCCTGAAGGACGTACATAAGCCCATCACCGTGGCGGTGATGGGCTGCGCGGTCAACGGCCCCGGGGAGGCCTCCGCCGCCGATGTGGGCATCGCCGGGGGCGACGGAGAGGGACTGCTGTTCCAAAAGGGAACCATCATCAAAAAGGTCCCCCAGGCGGCCCTGGTGGACGAGCTCTTTGCGCTCATCAGCCAGCTTTGAGCGCGTGAACACTGAGAGAGATAGGAGCAGACGCCTATGGCCCCTGAAATTCCATTTCTGAACTTCTTTTCCGCCCTGCCGGCCGACCCGGCCCTGGCCCCTGTGGTCCAGGGCCTTTTGGTCACGGGCGCGGAGATCGACAAGACGGCCCGGACCCTCCGGGCCAATTTGAAGGGCCCGGCCCGGCCCGGTCCGGCTCTGTCCCGGCTGGAGGAGCTGGTGGCCTCCGCCTACCGGATGCAGCGGGTGGAGCTGAGCCTGGCCGCCCTGCCGGAGCCCCTTCCGCCCCTAAAAACGGCGGACGCTCCGCCTGTTCCCGCTCCGGACCCGCCGAAGTCCGCCCCGCCTCTGGAGGAGGACCCCTTCGCCCGCACCGAGGCCATCCGGCGGGAGGCCCTGAGCAAGCTCCGGCAGCCCAGGCCCTCGGAGCCCAAAAAGGGGAGCGGCAAGGGGCGTATGATCTTCGGTCGCCACGAGATCAAGCGGGAGACCGTCCCGATGCGGGATCTGGAGCTGGACATGGGCGCCGTGGTGGTCAAGGGCGACGTGTTTTTTATCGACCACAAGGAGCTGAAAAAGCGGGGGGCCTGGGTGGTCTCCTTCGACGTGACCGACTACACCGGCTCCATCCGGGTCAACAAGTTCTTCCCCGGCGAGGAGGGCAAGCCCATTGTGGAGGGCGTGAAGAAGGGCCAGCACCTCTATATCCAGGGTAAGCTGAACATCGACCGCTTTTCCGGCGATATGGTGTTGGAGCCCTACGCCATCATGGAGGGCAAAAAGGAGCTCCGGACGGATGGCGCCCCGGAGAAGCGGGTGGAGCTCCACCTCCACACTACCATGTCCTCCATGGACGCCCTGACGGTGGTGAGCCCCAAGGCGGGGCCGGAGAAAAATGTGGTCAAGCGGGCCGAGTCCTGGGGACACCGGGCTATTGCCATCACGGATCACGGAGTGGCCCAGTCCTTCCCGGACGCCTGGCACTCGGCCAAGAACATCAAGCTGCTCTACGGCGTAGAGGCCTACTACATCAACGACGTGGACGACCGGGTGGTGATCCACGGGGCCGCACGGGGGGATTTTCGCCAGGAGATCGTCTGCTTTGATATCGAGACCACCGGCCTGGACCGGCGGCGGGATGTCATCACCGAGATCGGCGCGGTGATCCTGCGGGACGGCCAAGTGGCCGAGACCTTTAACACCTTCGCTAACCCGGGCCGTCCCCTGAGCCGGGAGATCGTGGAGCTCACCGGCATCACCGACGAGATGGTACAGGACGCCCCCTCCCAGGCCGAGGCCATCGAGGCGTTCCTGGCCTTCGCCGGGGACCGGGTGCTGGCCGCCCACAACGCCGAGTTCGATATGGGCTTTCTGGCGGAGGGCTGCCGGAGGATGGGGCGGCCCTTTGAGAACCCCTCCCTGGACACCCTGATTCTGGCCCAGAACCTGCTGCCCGAGCTGGGCAAGTATAAGCTGGACATCGTGGCCAACCACCTGAATCTTCCCGCCTTCCGCCACCACCGGGCCAGCGACGACGCAGGAGTGGTGGCCTACATGCTCCAGCCCTTCTTCAAAATGCTGGCCGACCAGGGGATCGCCGCCCTGGAGGACATCAACCCCGCCATGACCCGCCTGCGGGGGGGCGGCAAAGCCCGCCGCCAGCCCAAGCACCTGATTGTGCTGGCTAAAAACCAGCTGGGCCTGCGCAACCTCTATAAGCTCATCTCCCTGGCCCACCTGGAGCACTTCAAGCGCTACCCCATTATGCCCAAGAGCCTCATCAACCAGAACCGGGAGGGGCTTATTCTGGGCTCGGCCTGCGAGGCGGGGGAGCTCTTTGAGGCGGTGGTGAAGCACAAGGACTTCGAGGAGCTCAAGCGCATCGCCTCCTGGTACGATTTCCTGGAGATCCAGCCCCTGTGCAACAACGCCTTTATGCTCCGCAAGGGGCTGGTCCGCAGCGAGGAGGAATTAAAGGACTTCAACCGCACCATTGTTGCGCTTGGAAAAGCCCTGGACAAGCCGGTGTGCGCCACCGGCGACGTCCACTTCCTGGACCCGGAGGATGAGATCTACCGGCATATCCTGCTGGCCTCCAAGGGCTTCGAGGACGCGGACTCCCCTCTGCCCATCTACTTCAAAACCACGGAAGAGATGTTGGAGGAGTTCTCCTACCTGGGGCGGGAGACCGCCTATGACGTGGTGGTCCGCAATACCAACCTGATTGCCGACTGGTGTGAGCAGGTGGAGCCCCTGCCCAAAGGCCTCTTCGCCCCCAAGCTGGAGGACTCGGCCGGGGAACTCAACCGCCTGGTCTGGGGCAAGGCGAGGGAGCTCTACGGCGAGGAGCCCCCCCGGATTGTGGTGGACCGCATCAACACCGAGCTGGGGGACATCATCAGCTGCAAGTACGACGTGATCTACATGTCGGCGCAGAAGCTGGTGCAGGACTCCCTGGCCCACGGCTACCTGGTGGGCTCCCGGGGGTCGGTGGGCTCCTCTCTGGTGGCCTTCATGTCGGGGATCACCGAGGTTAACTCTCTGCCTCCCCACTACCGCTGCCCCAAGTGCAAGCACACCGACTTCGACTACGCCCAGGATCCCGCCCACCCCTACGGCTGCGGGGCCGACATGCCCGACATGGACTGCCCCGTCTGCGGGACCCCCTACGCCAAGGACGGC
>CANSQX010000057.1 GCA_947649225.1 uncultured Flavonifractor sp. | reverse complement strand
TTTTCTTTCCCCGGTTTCTTTTCGGGAAAAGAAATCGGGCCCCGCCGGAGGCGCGTCCCCCGCGGGGGGAAACCCGCAAGCCCCTGCGGCCAGCAGCCCCAAGGGTGGGGGAGCCCTATTTATTCAAACTGATTTTCCTCGGCCCTCCCCCGGAGGGTCGCAGAGGAGAGCTGAGAGAGGTAGGCCACGGTCCCCAGCTCGGACTGGCACAAGACCAGCGACTTGGGCAGGTCCAAGGACAGATCCACCATGCTGCCCTCCTTTTCGGCCCGCTCCAGAAAGGCCCGGGTACGGTGGGAGGCGGTGGCGGTATCCAGATCAAAGATACCGAGAATATCCCGGAAGGGCACCACCACAGACTGGCCCAAATGCAGATACATCGTTAAATCAGCCTTCCATTCTGAATGTGAAAGACCCTTCCGCTCTTCATGCTGGCCTGCTTGTCGGCCTCGCAGCAGGTGATCAGCACCTGTCCCCCCTCGATGCGCCCCAGGACGAAGGCCTGCCGCCTCTGATCCAGCTCAGAGAGCACGTCGTCCAGCAGGAGGACCGGCCACTCTCCGGTCTCCTGAAAGAAGATCTCCCGGGAGGCCAGCTTGAGGGAGAGGGCGGCGGTCCGGGTCTGTCCCTGGGAGGCAAAGGTCTTCGCCGTCTGCCCCTCGATCAGCACCTCCAGATCGTCCTTGTGGGGGCCGGAGAGGCACTGCCGGGCTTCCAGCTCGGCCCTGCGGTGGGCGGCCTGGTGGTCCAGCAGCCGGGGCAGAATCTCCCGGGGCGGGGCCTCCGGGTCTCCCACGGTCTTCACCGTCTGATAGCGCAGGGACAGCCGCTCCCACCCGCCGGAGAAGTCCAGGTGGATCGGGGGGGCGCTCTCCCCCAGGCGGCGGACGAAGTGGGCCCGGTAGTGGATGATCAGGGCGCCCGCCCGGGCCATTCCTGCGCTGAATTCGTCCAGAGTGTCCAGCAGGGCGGGCTTTTCGGGCCAGTCCCGCAGGATGCGGGTCTTATGGGCGTACAGCCGCCGGTACTCGGCCAGGGCGGCGGCGTACCGGGGCCGCAGCTGGCAGATGCAGGTATCCAGAAAGCGGCGGCGGACGGCGGCCCCCTCCCGGATCAGGTAGAGATCCTCCGGGCAGAACAGGACGGTGTGGAGCACGCCGGAGAGCTCCCCTGCGGTTTTCAGCCGCACGCCGTTGGAGAGGAGCTGCCGCCGGACCCCCCGGGCCAGCCGGGCCTCCAGGCGGAACTCCCGCTCCCGGGCGGAGATCAGGGCCTGAATCCTGGCCCGCTCTGCGCCGAACCGGATGAGCTCCCGGTCATATCGGGCCCGGTGGGAGGTGGCAGTGGACAGGTAGGCCGCCGCCTCCAGCAGATTGGTCTTGCCCTGGGCGTTTTCCCCGCAGATCAGATTGACCCCCGGATCGAAGGCGATCTCCAGCGTCTCATAGTTGCGGAAGGACTCCAGCGTCAGGCCCTGTAAAATCATGCGACGGTCAGCCGCACGCCGGGCAGCTCCACGGTGTCCCCGGGGCGGATCTTCCTGCCCCGCATGGTGCAGGGCGCGCCGTTGACCGACACCTGTCCGGCCAGAACGGCCTCCTTGGCTCCGCCGCCGGTGTCGAAGATCCCGGCGAATTTCAGCAGGCTGTCCAGCTTGATAAACTCCCCCCGGATGGAGATGGTCTGTTCTTCCATGGCCCTCCTCCTCTCAGCCGGTGCTCTGGCCCAGCAGGGCCTCGAATTTTTCATAGAGCGCGGGCAATGCCCGCCTCAGCGCCACGGGACGGCCCTTGGCCCGGTCGAAGAAGCAGTGGACGCTCTCGGCCTCGCACCGCAGATCGCCGGTCTGGGCGTCCTCCATGCGGTAGGCCACCGTCACCCGGGCCGGGGTCAGCCCGGTAAGGGACATGACAATCCGCACGGTATCCCCGAACCGGGTCATGGATCTGTACTGGCAGTAGATGGACACCAGGGCCAGATCGATGCCCTCCCGGACGGTACGGTCATAGCCGTAGCCTATCTGCTCCATAAAATCCACCCGCGCCTCCTCCATCCAGTGGACATAGTTGGCGTGATAGATGATTCCCATGGCGTCGGTCTCATAGAAGTTAGGCTTTCTCAAAAAAGGCTTCAGCTGAATCTCCACGGCTCACTCCCCCGCTTTCAGCCGGACGGGGAGGACCATATAGAGGAAGCTCTCCTCCCCCTCCACGGGCAGGATCACGCAGGGGGAGACCCCGGTGGTCAGCTCCAGCCGCACCCGTCCGGCGGGGGCGGCCTTCAGGGCGTCCATCAGATATTTGTTGTTAAAGCCGATCTCCAGGCCGCCGCCGTCCCCGTCGATGGCGCATTGGTCGTTGGCATCCCCGATGGCGGTCTTGGTGGAGAGGCGGAGGATCCCCTGGTCGAAGATACAGCGCAGGGGGCTTTTCAGCTTGTCGCTGATGATGAGGGAGACCCGGTCGATAGAGGCCAGCAGGGCCCGGGTATCCCCCTCCACCTGAATGGTATTGTTCCGGGGGATGGCCTGGCGGTAGGCCAGAAACTCTCCCTCCAGGCGGCGGGAGACCAGCATGGTGCCCCCGATCTTGAACATGATGTGCCGGGCCCCCTGGGTGATGGTGACAGGGTCCTCCGTGTCGGCGCAGATCTTCTCCACCTCGGACAGAGCCGCGCCGGGGACCACAAAGGAGAAGGATTCCGCCCCCTCCCGGCTGCTGATGGCCTCATGCCGGAGGGCCAGCCGGTAGCCGTCCACCGAGACGATGGTGAGTCCGGTCCCGTCCACCTCGAAGAGGGACCCGGTGTGGATGGGGCGGCTCTCATTGTCGCTGACGGCGAAGAGGGTCTGTCCGATCATGGGCTTCAGGAGGTTCTGGGGCAGGGTGCAGGAGTTTTGATACTCCACGGCGGGCAATTCGGGGAATTCCTCCGGATCGGTGCCCAGGATGTGAAATTCGCTCATGCCGCACTGGATATGGACCATATAGTTTTCCGAGGAGAACTGGACCACGTCGTCGGGGAGCTTGCGGATGATCTCGCCAAAGAGGCGGGCGCCCAGCACCAGGGTGCCCCCGCTCTGGACATCGGCGGGGATCACGGCCCGAATTCCGGTCTCCAGGTTGTAGCCGGTCAGGCGCAGATCGGCTCCTGCTTCCAGAAGGATGCCCTCCAGGGCAGGGATGGAGCTCTTAGGGGACACCGCCCGGGACGCAGTAGAGATCGCCGCCTGTAACAGGGCCTTTTCGCAGGAGAATTTCATGGTATCCCGACCTTTCTCGCGCCTCTTCTCTCCGCCGGAAAGGAGAGGAGAGGATCTTTTTTTCGTAATCGTAAGCCGTAGGGCAAAATCTTGTGGAAAAACCGCGGAACCTGTTGGGCTGGAAGGGTTTCCCCGTCCACAGGGTCTGTGGAAGCCTGCGGGAGTTCTCCACGGGCCCGGAGAGGCGGCTCAGTTCTCCACTGTCCCCTCCGTGGATGTCCACAGAATATGTGGAAAACGCGGAACAGGAGCGCTCACTCGTACCGGGCGTTGATATTGGCGTTTACGTCCTTGATGACCTCGGCGATCTCGGGGTTGGTTTTGATGAGCTTCTCCACCTGCTTGATGGAGTGCATGACGGTGGTGTGGTCCCGGTTGTCGAACTCCCGGCCGATCTCCTTCAGGGAGAGATTGGTCATGCGGCGGATCTGGTACATGGCGATTTGGCGGGCCAGGGCGGTGTCCTTGGTGCGGCCCTGGCCCCGGATGGCGTCGGTCTCGATATCGTAGAACTTGCCCACCTCCTCGATGATCACATCGGAGGAGGGGAGGAAGTCGGCCTTGTCCTTGAACATGTCCCGGACGGCCCGGGTGACGGTCTCCACATCCACGCTCTCCCCCATCAGCTCCTGGAAAGCGAGGATTTTATTGACGGTGCCCTCGATCTGGCGGACGTTGGAGGTGATGTTGTCGGCGATGTACTGGAGCACTGGCTCCGGCAGGTTCATGCCCCGGCGGATGGCCTTGTTTTTGATGATGGCCATCCGGGTCTCGTAGTCCGGGGGCTGGATGTCCACGGGCAGGCCCCACTCGAAGCGGGTTTTCAGCCGGTCGTCCAGCCGCAGCATCTCCTTGGGGGGCCGGTCGGCGGTGAAGACGATCTGGCGGCCCGCCTCGTAGAGGGAGTTGAAGGTGTGGAACATCTCCTCCTGGCTGCTCTCCTTGCCGGCGATAAATTGCACGTCGTCCATGAGGAACACGTCGGCGAAGCGGTATTTTTCCCGGAACTCCTGGTTCCGGCCCTCCCGAATGGCCTGGATGAGCTCGTTGGTGAAGGCGTCCCCCTTGATGTAGAGAATGCGGAACTCCGGGTGCTCCCGATGGATGTGGTGGGCGATGGCGTAGAGCAGGTGGGTCTTGCCCAGGCCGGACTCCCCGTAGATGAAGAGGGGGTTATAGCTCTTGGCTGGGTTTTCTGCCACGCTGAGGGCGGCGGCGTGGGCGAACTTGTTGGACGCGCCCACCACGAACCGCTCGAAGGTGTACTCCTCGGTGCCGGGAAGGAAAGCGGTGTCCGCCGTCTCGCTGAAGCTCTCCAGCTCGCCCTCCCCCAGGACCACCACCTCGAAGTCGGCGGAGAAGAGCTCCCGCAGGGCTTTCTGCACGGCGGGCAGGTAGCGGGAGGCGATGATGTCCCGCTTGAAGCCGGAGGGGGTGTACAGGACAAAGCGGCTGTCCTCCAGGGCCACGGCCTGGGCGTCGTCGAACCAGGTGTTGATGGTGGTGGCGGTCATATCTTGTTCCATCAGGGAGAGAATTTTGGCCCAGAGATCGGCCGGTACATGCATGGCGGGTACACCTCGTTTTCTCTCGGGACGGCCCGCTGGGCGGGGCCCGGTATCAGTCCTCTAACCTATTGATTATACCAAAAAAACGGTCTCATGGCAACGATTTTCCGGGAGCGCTTCTTATAAATATAAATATACACCAACCGCACGGCTCTTAAACCGGGGCGGCGGCTTGGGAAAAGGTTGAAAATTTGTCTTATCAGCCGGGGGACGCCCCCTTACCGGCCGCCCTGCCGCCCTGCGGCGTTGAAACCGCTTGGAATACCCGGAGGATTCCGGCGGCTTTTTGCCTGGCGGGACGGCCGGGAGCCCCGGTGATTCGGCGTCCCCCGGCCAGGCGGACAGGTTTTGAAAATTGTGGTTGACAGGCCCTTTCCGGTTGGGATATAATATAGGCCGCGCCGTGTTGCGGCGCATAAATACAACGACCGCGGCCCGCTCCCCGGACGGGCCGTTGTGGCGGGCGGATGGCGTCCCCCGGCATCCGCTGAATAATTGACAGGAGGTGTCCCCGGAATGGTTCGTACCTATCAGCCTAAGAAGCGCCAGCGCTCCAAGGAGCACGGGTTCCGCAAGCGCATGAGAACCGCCAATGGCCGCAAGGTGCTGGCTCGCCGCCGCGCCAAGGGCCGCGCCCGTCTCACCCACTGATACGGCGCCGCCGCAATGGAACTGGGCATGAACAAATAGGGGCGGAGGATTGCGATCCTGCCGCCCCTGCGCAGCATACGCAGAAATGGAGCGCCGGCCTGTGAAGCACACCGTAGCCCTGAAACTGAATCGGGACTTTCAGCGCCTGTACCGGAAGGGAAAGAGCGCCGTATCCCCCTGCCTGGCCCTCTACGTGCGGGAGACCAGGCGGCCATACAGCCGCCTGGGCCTGACAGTGGGGGTGAAGGTGGGCAAGGCGGTGGTCCGCAACAAGGTCCGCCGCCGCCTGCGGGAGGCCTACCGCATCCACGAGGACCGCTTCCGCCCCGGGCTGGACCTGGTGGTGGTGGCCCGGGTCCGGGCCGCCCACGTCCCTTACCGGGAGCTGGAGCGAAGCCTGCTCCGCACGGCGGACAAGCTGGGCCTTCTGGTGAAGGAGCGCGCGGGATGAAGCGGGTGCTTTTGGCGCTGATCCGGTTTTACCGGTCCTATGTCTCTCCCGCCCGCCCACCCTGCTGCCGGTTTCTCCCCACCTGCTCGGCCTACGCCCTGGAGGCGGTGGAGAAGCACGGCGCCTGGAGGGGCGGGCTCCTTGCCCTACGCAGAATTTTAAAGTGCCACCCGTTCCACCGCCAGAAATCGGTGGTCTATGACCCCGTGCCCTGAGCCGCTGCGCCGGTCTCAGGGCTATGACAGCCTGCTTTTCAGGGCTTGAGGCCCTGCCTCAAGCTCCGCCGGCCTCGGAAGGGGGCCTCCCCCGGTATTGGGCCCCGGTATGCCGCACAGGCTGTACATCTCACAACTGGAGGCGCACAGATGGATTTTGCTCAGATCATTCTATCCCCCTTTGTCTGGCTGCTGACCTTTTTTTACAATCTCTTCGACAGCTACGGTCTGGCTCTGATTCTCTTTGCCATTGTGGTCAAGGTGATTCTGTTCCCCTTCTCCCTCAAGGGCAAGAAGGGCATGATCCAGATGAACATGCTCTCGGGCAAGATGCAGCAGCTGCAAAAGGCCTACGGCAATAACCGGGAGCGCTATAATCAGGAGGTACAGGCCCTCTACGCCCGGGAGAAGGTCAACCCCATGAGCGGGTGCCTGTGGTCTTTTCTCCCTCTTCTGATCCTGCTCCCCCTGTATGCGATCATCCGCCAGCCCCTCAAGTACATGATGGGCCTGGACGCCACGGCCATGTTCAACATCGCCAACACGGTGGACTGGAACTCCATTGCCGTCAGCATGGGCTGGATGAAGGCCGACGCCGTGGCCAAGGCCATTGAATCCACCACTGCCGCAGGGGGCATCATCAGCGGCTTTGTCAACAACGGCTATAACCAGCTCTATCTGGCCTCGCTGATTACCCCTGAGAATCTGGCCGCAGTGCAGAAGGCCGTCGGAGGCGTGCTGGGGTCCAAGATCTTCGCCATCAACTTTGATTTTCTGGGCGTTGTGAACCTGGCTGCCATCCCCACCCTGAAGTTCTGGACGGTGGAGCAGGGCTTCGGGCTCTTCCTGCTGCCCGTGATCTCGGCGGTCACAGGCTTCCTGTTCTCCTGGCTGTCCATGAAGACCAACGCGGTCAACCAGCAGAGCGCCAACGCCGCCGCCAACCAGAGCAGTAAGATGATGATGTTCATCTCCCCTCTGATCTCCCTGTGGATCGGCTTCTCCATGCCGGCCGGCCTGTGTGTGTACTGGATTACCAATAACCTGCTCTCCATGCTCCAGGAGGTGCTCTCGGGCAGGCTGCTGAAAAAGGACTATGAGAAGGCGGCCGCCGCCAAGGCCGAGCAGGAGCGCCAGGAGAAGGAGGAGGAGAAGCGCCGCAAGAAGGAGGCCGCCGAGGAGCGGGCCCGCCGGATTGAGGAGTCCAAGCAGAACAAGGGCAAGAAAAAGCCCGCCCAGAAGAAGAAGCCCAAGGACGAGGAGGAGGACAAGATCCCCGCCTCGGTCAAGGAGGCCAGCCGGGTGGGGATGCGCCCCTATGCCCGGGGCCGGGCCTACGACCCCAACCGCTATGCGGTGACGCCCTATGAGGAAGGGGGACAGGCGGTGGACGGGGCCGCCGTTTCCAAGGCGCTGGACCTGAAAAAGCAGGAGCCCGCCGGAGAGGAGCGGGAGGATCGCCTGGAGGCGTCCGCCGCCCCGGAGAAAGACGTGCCGGAGGAGGACGCCCTGGAGGCCCCCTATGCCCCCGACGCCGAGGACGATGACGATGACGAGGAAAAGGAGGGGGAATAACCCATGCTGAAATGGATTGAAGCCACCGGAAAGAGCGAGGAGGCCGCCATTGAAGCTGCCCTCCGCCAGCTGGGGATGGACCGGGACGAGGTTTCGGTGGAGCTGCTGGAGCGGGCCAAAACCGGCTTTCTGGGCATCGGCAGCTGCCCGGCCAAGGTAAAAGTCACCTATGAGGTCCCCGACGAGGCGCCCGTACCGCCCCCTCCGTCCCCCGTGGAGGAGAAGAAGCCTGCGCCTCAGCCTGAGCGCCGCCGCCCTGTTCGGGAGGAGCGGCCCCGTCCCGTTGCGCCGGTCTCCGCCCCCAAGGCCCCGCCTGAGGAGCCGGCCCCGGCGGCGGACGGCGAAAAGACCGCGCAGATTGTGGAGTTTCTCACTGGGCTTCTGGCCCGCATGGGCGCTTCGGCCACGCCGGTGGTCCGGATGGACGAGGCGGGCAACTACCGGGTGGAGCTGGTGGGCGAGGGCCTGGGGGCCCTCATCGGCCGCCGGGGGGAGACCCTGGACGCCATCCAGCAGATTACGGGCTACGCCGTGAACCACGGCCAGGCCAAGCGGGTGCGCATCCACGTGGACGCCGAGAACTACCGGGCCAAGCGGGAGGAGTCCCTGGAGCGCCTGGCCCGCAAGGTGGCGTCCAAGGTGGTCAAGTACCGCCGCAACACCACACTGGAGCCCATGAACGCCTACGAGCGCCACGTGATCCATACGGCCCTTCAGGATTTCCCCGACGTGACCACCTACTCGGTGGGCACCGAGCCCAACCGCCGCACGGTGGTGGCCTACAGCCGGGGGGAGCACCGCTGAATGGTTTGAAAAAAGCAGGGACACGAAAGTGTCCCTGTTTTTTTAGGGGATTGCGGCCCGGCTGCGGGTCTATTTGCGATCCGGACGGCGTTCTGGATTTTGGCTCAGGAGCGCAGGAAGAGCAGGGTAATCACCACGGCCGACGCCAGGACGGCCACTGTGGCCAGGAGATCCAGCACCTGAAACAGGCGTCCTGCGGTCTTTGCTTGGCTGCCGGTCTCCTCCTCCTGCTCCGGCTCCTCCTGGTGCTCCCAGTCCCCGGGGGTGCCCCCGGGGAAGGCCAGGATCCGGCCCTGCTCCCCCTCCGGCCGCGTCCGGCGGGGAACGACGGCATAGCAGAGGTCCTCCCCGCCCCCCGCCGCCTGCTGGCCGCAGCCCTCCTGATACACGATGATCTGTCTGGTGTCAATGGTGACATGGATGGCGTCCATACGCGTCCCTCCTTCTTTCAGGGTTATCTCCAAGTATAGCAAAAGCAGAGTCCCAAAGACCGGACTGTACCATCCGGTCTGCGTCTGATGTTCTCCGGCCGTCGGAGTCAGTCGAACTTTCGTTTGATAATACTATACAACACTTGTTCGAACAATGCAAGCCCTTTTTCAAAAAAATTTTTTTTCGAAGCGGGGGAAACTTTTTCCCCGGTCCTGCGTCTAAGAGGGCAGAACACGTTGTGTATCCCAATGCTGTGAAATTTTACGATAAAAGGAGGAAACAGAGATGAAAAAGCTGGTAAGTCTGGTTTTGACGGCGGCGCTGCTGGGGTCCCTGGGGATCCCGGCCGCAGCGGAATCCGCGCCCGCCTCCACCGATCAGCGCCTGACCAAGGTGACGGCCCTGGTGAAGCGCACCCTGGGCATCGGGGACGGCTATACGGAGTTCTCCGGCGAGCTGTGGGAGAATGCCCTGGCCCCCACCTGGAATCTGAACTGGAGCCGGGAGGGCGGCAATCTGAGCGTAGAGGCCACCGAGAGCGGCAAGGTGCTGAGCTACCGCCTCTATGAGGAGGACGTAGCCGTCACCAGCCCGGGCCGGGGGAGCTTTGATCCCTCCTTCCCCGCCCTCACCCGGGCCCAGGCCCAGACCATCGCCAAGACCTTTGTGGACAAGGTGCTGGTTGGACCGGAGACCGCCGTCTTCACGGAGAACCCCAGCGCCCGGCTGAGCACCGGGACCCACCGCTTCGGCGGGGAGATCCGCCTGAACGGCCTGTCCAGCCCCCTGTCCTTCTCGGTGTCGGTGCGGACCTCCGACGGGGCGGTCACCAGCTTCCGCCGGGACAGCCTGGAGGGCAGCACCATCGGCGGGGTGCCCTCCGCCAAGGCCGCCGCGTCCAAGGGGGCCGCGGGGGCCCTCCTCAAGGACACCCTGGCCCTGCGCCTGGAGTACGTCCTGGCGGACGCGGCGGAGGGCGAGGCCCGGACCGCCGTGCTCCGCTACCTGCCCGAGGCCGGGGATCAGTTCTACGTGGACGCCCAGACCGGTAAGCTGGTCAACCTGACCGAGCTCTATCAAAAGGCGGACGAGGGCGGCTTTGCCAACGGTATGACTGCGGCCTCCGCCGACATGGCGGCCCCCGAGGCGGCGGCCGGCGGCTCGACCCCCAGCCTCTCCCGGGTGGAACAGGAGGGCATCGCCAAGCTGGAGGGCGTCCTCTCCAAGGAGGCCCTGGACAAGACCATCCGGGGAATCACCGCCCTGGGTCTGAGCCGGTATACCCTGGGCTCGGTCTCCTACTCGGTGGACAAGGAGACCGGGGACGTGAGCGCCCGGATCACCTACAGCCGCAGGGAAAGCGACGGCCGCCTCTGGCGGCGCACCGTCCTCTGCGACGCCAAGACCGGCGATCTGCTGAGCGTCAGCTCCTCCGTCCCTCATATGGAAAACCAAGAGATGTCGGTCCCTGCGGACAAGGCCCAGGAGATCGCCGCCTCCTTCCTCACCGGCCTGTGGGGGGCGGACTTCGCCAAGACCGACCTCTACGCCGGCGAGCCCTGGGAGAGCGGCAGCTGGGGGGCCTTCCACAGCTTTACCTTCGCCCAGAAGGAGAACGGCTATTTCCTGCCTGAGAACCGGCTGAGCGTGTCGGTGGACGTGACCGACGGCTCCATCAGCGGCCTGGAGCGGAGCTGGACGGCGGACGTGACCTTCGACAGCCCCGAGGGCATTGTGGACGAGGCCGCCGCCCTGACCGCCTGGTTTGAGCACTACGACGTGTCTCTGGCCTACCGGAGCGTACCCGTGCAGCTGGATCCGGGCGCGTCCGGCGCGGCTCCCCTGCTGGAGGCGGGCTACGCCTACTTCTACGGCCTGAAGCTGTCCTACGCCCTGGAGGAGGAGACCTACTGCCAGGGTGTGGATGCGAAAAGCGGCCAGGTGGTGACGGCGGAGGCCGCAGCGGACCGGGGCGCTCTGACCTACTCCGACCTGGACGGCCACTGGGTCAAGGACCAGGCGGAGGCTCTGGCGCTCTACGGCATCGGCTGGCAGGGCGGCGCCTTCCGGCCTGAGGAGGCCCTGAAGCAGCGGGATCTGGTCGCCCTGCTGGTGAGCACCAGCGGCTATCTCTTTGATCCGGCGGAGGGCGACCCGGACGATCTGTACCGCCGGGCCTACGACATGGGCCTGCTGACCCGTGCGGACCGGGCGGACGAAAGGCCTGTCACCCGGGGCGAGATTGTGAAGCTGCTGCTGGACGGCCTGGGCTACCGGGAGGCCGCCGGTTTCACGGGGATCTACACCTGCTCCTATGCCGACCGGGACCAGATTTCTGCGGAGCTGCTGGGCTATGCGGCCCTGGCCCAGGGCCTGGGGCTGGTCAGCGGGACGGGCAGCTTTGCGGCGGACCGCACCGCCACCCGCGCCGAAGCCGCCGTCCTGCTCTACAATCTCATGAGCCGCTGACAGAGCGAAAGACGGGAAACAGGCAGCCCGGGCGCATGGCTTCTGCCATGCGCCCGGGCTTTTTTCTCAATCCCCCTTTTCTCCGCAGGAAAAGTGTGATAAACTGGACCGGTAAGAGCAAATCAAAGGCCCGCCCCGGCGGCGGGCGGAAAGGACGAGACGGTATGAACGATACGCTGCGCATTTTGAAGGCCCGCAGGAGCTGCAAATCCTATCAGGACAGGCAGATCACCGACGCCGAGCTGGACGCGGTGCTGGAGGCGGGCACCTACGCCCCCACCGGCCGCAACCAGCAGTCCCCCATCCTGGTGGCCATCCAGGACAGGGAGACCATCGCCAAGCTGTCCAAAATGAACGCCGCCATCATGGGGGCGGATATCGACCCCTTCTACGGCGCGCCCACGGTGGTGGTGGTGCTGGCGGATAAGAGCTGGCCCACCCGGGTGTATGACGGCTCCTGCGTGATGGAGAATCTGATGGTGGCGGCCGAGTCTCTGGGCCTGGGCTCCCGCTGGATCCACCGGGCCAAGGAGGAGTTCGAGTCGGAGGAGGGCAGGGCGCTGCTTCGCTCCTGGGGCATTGAGGGGGAGTACGAGGGCATCGGCCACTGCCTGCTGGGCTACTGGGCGGGGGAAAAGCCCCAGGCTCCGCCCCGCAAGGAGGGCTATATTTATAAGGTGAAGTAGGACTCCCCCGCTATAGGGCCTGATCCTGATCCCCTCTGTATTTTTTTCGGGTTGCGATGCCGCCTCGGATATGGCGCTCGGCCTTGTTCTCATCCAGCACGCTTTTCACCTGGAGATAGAGGGACCGGTTGAAGGCGGGCAGGCGCTCGCTCAGGTCCTTGTGTACGGTAGACTTGCTGATGCCGAACTTCTGAGCCGCGCCGCGCACCGTCGCCTTATTCTCTATGATGTAAAGCGCCAGCCGGCAGGCGCGCTCCTCAATGTTCCCTTTCAAACAGCAACACTCCCTGAAATGGTTTCTCACTGGCCCATGTATATGCGGCGGGCCGGGGGGATATGTGCCGCTTAAAGAAAGCGGCAGGGCCTTGGATACAGTCAGACATGGAGGTCCTGCGGCAGCGGGGAGGCTCGTATGAAAAAGCGGACCCTTGGATACCTGGTCTACTGGATTCTGTTTCTGGCGGCGGTGGCCCTTGGCGTGCTGCTGCGGGTGGATCTGCTGCTTCCGGCGGCGCTGCTCTTTGCCGCCCTGCTCTATGCCTGTACCGGCGGGCGGAATGTTATGGCCCGGTACAACCAGCATAGGCTCTATCCCATGAGTCCTTCCGAGCCGGAGCCGGTCCCCCGCCCCCGGGCTGTGCCGTTGCGGCAGGCGGCGCTTCTGCTGCTTCCGCCGGGGGCCTACCTCCTGCTCCGGCTGCTTCTGCTGTTTGTGCCGGGGTGAGCCAGTCCCTGGGGAGAGGAAGCTTTCTATGAAAACGAAAAAGTGGATCGCGGGAATCTGTACGCTGGCGGCGGCAGGCTTGGGCTTTGCCCTGTGGTACGCCGCGCCCCGTCCGGTGGTCTCCGCCCACGCGGAGCTGAGCCCCCGGGTGGAGATCTGGCGGCAGGGCGTGTGTTCGGTGGTGGAGCTGGACGGGGATCAGACGGCGGCGGTGCTGGCCTGTCTGCGGCGGTATCGGGCGGCGCCCCAGCCCCACCGGGCGGGCGTCTGGGCGTCCCGGGCGATGGGGGAGATCCCCCTGGAGCTGGAGCTCACCTGTGCGGACGGCGGCCCCCGGCATATTGTGCTGGGGGAGGACCCGTTCTGGTACCGCTCGGCCAACGGGGTTCCTCACCGGATCCAGAACGGGGACGCGCTCCTGGCCGAGGTGCTGGACCTGATCGGCGCAGACTGACCATTTTCTCAAAATACAGGAAACCCCGCCGGGTCCCGGCGGGGTTTCGTGAGCGGACGGATAACAGAGTTAGGAGGTGTGTTCCATGCGTCTGGCGCGCCAGACCGGCGATATTACCCAGGGCGTGATCTGGAAGCAGCTCCTGGCGTTTTTCTTTCCCCTGTGGTTCGGGACCTTTTTCCAGCAGCTCTATAACACGGTGGACACCGTGGTGGTGGGCCGGTTTGTGGGCAAGACGGCTCTGGCGGCGGTGGGCTCCACCGGCGTGATTGTGGGCCTGACGGTGGGCATTTTCACGGGCCTGGCCAGCGGAGCGGTGGTAGTGGTCGCCCAGCAGTACGGCGCCCGCCGGGGGGATCTGGTCCATAAAAGTGTTCACACGGCCATGGCGCTGGCCGTTCTGGTGGGCGCGATCTTCATGGCCGCAGGCTTTTTCCTCACTCCATGGACCCTCCGGGTGATTGACACCACGCCGGAGGCCCTCCCCGGGGCCATTCTCTACCAGCGGATTTTTTTCTTGGGCATGATCCCCAATCTGATTTACAACATGGGCACCGGTATTCTCCGGGCCATCGGGGACTCCCGGCGGCCCCTTTACTTCCTGATTGCCGCCTCCCTGTGCAATATCGTGCTGGACCTGGTGCTGGTGGTGGGTCTGAACATGGGGGTGGCCGGGGTGGCCGTCGCCACGGTGTGCGCCCAGATCCTCTCCGCCGTGCTGGTGGTGCTCTCCCTGGCCCGGGCCGCCGGGGCCCCCTACCAGCTCTTCTGGCGGGAGATCCGCCTGGACCGCAGCCACCTGCGGGCCGTCCTGCGGGTGGGGGCCCCCACGGCCCTCCAGTCGGTGATGTACAGCAGCTCCAACATCGTCATCCAGGCCGCCATCAACTCCTTCGGCACCGACGCAGTGGCCGCCTGGACGGCCTACGGCAAGATGGACATCTTCTTCTGGATGACCCTCACCGCCATGTCCCAGTCCATCACCACCTTCGCCGGGCAGAACTACGGCGCGGGACAGTACGCCCGGCTGAAGAAGGGCGTCTGGGTGTCGGTGGGCATGACGGCCGCCTTTACGGCGGTGATCAGCCTGGCCATGGTGATCTTCGCCCGGCCCCTTCTGGCCATCTTCACCCCCGATCCGGACGTGCTGGAGATCGGGGTGGGCATGGTGCGCTTCCTGGCCCCCGTCTATCTCACTTACGTGCTGGTGGAGCTGCTGCCCGGGGCCATCCGCGGGGCGGGCAAGTCTCTGGTCCCCATGCTGATCTCGGTGTTCGGGGTGTGCGGCCTGCGGCTGTTCTGGCTGTTTGCGGTGGTGCCCGCCCACCACACCATTGAGATGGTGGAGGCCAGCTACCCCATCACCTGGTCCATCACCTCGGCGGCGCTGCTGCTCTACTATTTCTTCGGCCGCTGGCTGGAGCCCCACTCCAGCCCCCCGGGGGCGGACGGCGGCCCGGATCCCGGAGGTTCCAAGGCCGGACCGCTCCCCTGAGCCCGCCAAAGCCAGACGAACAAAAAAAGTCAGATCCGGGGCGGAGAACGCTCCGGATCTGACTTTTTCACTGCTGGGCGCAGCGGGCGCCGCCTGTCCCGGTGCTTCGGCGCCGCGCTTCCATCCCTCTGTTTGCATCGTACACATACAGACCGATGCCGGTTTCCATCCCGGCCGGATAACAGAATTCCAGGCCCCCCCGGTCAAACCAGAGAGCGGGGCTCTCCCCATGGCGGACCATGGGGGCCACGCCGTGACCGTTTTTTCCGCTTCGCCCATCCGGCAGGTCTGAACGGGCAGTATCCCCATCATGCCGTCCGGGTCCATCCGCTTACGCCTCCACGTCGGTGAGCATGGCGATACCGATGAGTCCCGGTCCGGTGTGGACGGCCAGGGAGGCGTTGATCTGCTTTTCCAGCACGATTTTGGCTCTGGGCATCTGCTCCTGAATTGTCCGGCGGACCAGGTCCATCTGCTTGGGGTCGCCGTTTCCGCTCTGGAGGCAGATCCAGGCGGGGCGGCTGCCCGCCCGCTCCTTGGCCAGCTCCAGCAGCTTTTTGATGCTGTTCGGCACCCCCCGGGGCTTGGCGGCCACCACATAGGAGCCCTCGGGACTGCATGTGATAATGGGCTTAATCCCCAAAAGGGTGCCCACGGCGGCGGCGGCCGTGCTGATCCGGCCCCCCTTGCGCAGGTACTCCAGGCTGTCCATATAGAAATAGGCTCCGCAGTGGGCGGTCATGCGGGAGAGGGCCCCGGTGATCTCCACAAAGGAGGCCCCTGTGTTGCGCCGCTCCGCAGCCCAGAGGGCGGCCAGCCCGGAGCCCATGGCGATACAGCGGGTGTCCATGGCGTAGCTTTGAATGCCGGGCTCCTCAGCCAGCGCGGCCTCCACGATGGAGCAGGTACCGCTGATTTTGGTGGAGGTACACACGGCGATGATGTGGGTGGCCCCCTCCTCCCGCAGCCTGTGGATGAGCTGTTGGACCTCCCGCAGGTTGGGGGCGGAGGTAGAGGGGATGGCCCAGGGGAAGCGGGCGTACACATCCTGGGGGGTGATGTCCACGCCGTCGGTAAAGGTAGCGTCGGAGTAGACCACCTTCAGGGGCAAAACGTGGATCCCGTAGCGCACCCCCAGCTCGGGGGTCATGTCGGTGCAGGAATCGGCGATGATGGCGATGTTTTCTGTCTGCATATGGCAAAACCCTTCCGGCGGCCCGCGCCGTCCGCCCGTTTGATGATCTTATCATAAAGGTTTTTAGATGTAATTGCAATCATTATTTTATATGAAGATAAAAAATAGATCAGAGTCCGCCTTGCTGTGAGAAAAGCCGCCGCTCGAAAGGAGCGGCGGCCGGCTTGCCGAAAAAGTGCCATTTCGTTCTTTTTATATGAAAAGACTTGCGGTTTTTGAGTGGGAAGACCGTGTAAAAGGGGGGCAGAGCCCCCGCTTTTGCGCCTGCGGACGCGAAGGCTGCGAGGCTTTTTGCCTCATTCACACATTGAACCGGAACAAGACGATATCTCCATCCTGCATCACATACTCCTTACCCTCGGAGCGGACCAGGCCCTTTTCCCGGGCGGCGGCCATGGAGCCGTTTTCCTTCAGGCTGTCGAAGGAGACCACCTCGGCCCGGATGAAGCCGCGCTCGAAGTCGGTATGGATTTTTCCGGCGGCCTGGGGGGCTTTGGTGCCCCGGGTGATGGTCCAGGCGCGGCACTCATCCTCGCCGCTGGTGAGGAAGGAGATGAGGCCCAGCAGGGCATAGGAGGCCTTAATGAGCCGGTCCAGGCCGGATTCGGCGATGCCAAGGTCGTCCAAAAAGAGGGCCTTCTCCTCGGGGGGGAGCTGAGCGATCTCGGCCTCCAGCTGGGCGCAGACGGGGATCACCTGGGCGCCCTCCTGGGCGGCCACCCCGGCCACCTGCCGGTAGTAGTCCAGATTTTCGTAGTCGGAGAACCCGGCCTCGTCCAGGTTGGCGGCGTAGATGATGGGCTTGAGGGAGAGGAGCTCGGAGGTGGCGATGAGGGCGGCGTCCTCCTCGGAGCAGGGGTAGGAGCGGGCGGACTTGCCCCCGTTCAGCCACTCCTGGAGGCCCTGAAAGACCCCGGCCTCGTGGGCGGCCTTTTTGTCGCCGGTCTTGCCCGCCTTGGCGCACTTGTCGATGCGGCGCTGGACCATCTCCATGTCGGCCATAATGAGCTCGATGTCGATGATCTCGATGTCGCGCAGGGGGTCGGTGGAGCCCTCCACGTGGATGACGTTGGGGTCGTCGAAGCAGCGGACCACATGGACGATGGCGTCGGTGGCCCGGATGTTGGACAAAAACTTGTTGCCCAGCCCCTCGCCCCGGGAGGCCCCCTTGACCAGCCCGGCGATGTCCACGAACTCGATGACGGCGGGGGTGGTTTTTTTGGGCTTGTAGAAGTCGGAGAGCCAGTCCAGGCGGCTGTCTGGGACGGCGACGACCCCCACGTTGGGGTCGATGGTGCAGAAGGGGTAGTTGGCGGACTCCGCGCCCGCGTTGGTGATTGCATTAAACAGAGTGGATTTGCCCACGTTGGGCAGGCCGACGATGCCTAACTTCATCGGTAAAATACCTTCTTTCTGAGCCGTCCCCAGGGGACGGGGATTGCAGGGGGATCCCCTGCGGAGCGCGCCTGCGCGGCGGGCGCCCCATTTCTTTTTAGAAAAGAAATGGGGGAAAGAAAAGCTTGGAACGACGGGGGAAAGGGCGGCCTCTGAATGCAAGGACAGCCCACGCTAAACTAGTTGCGGACGCCCGATGGATTTGCCTAGTTTTACAGCAGCGGCTCGCCGCCGCTTGGGTGGCCCGCGTCGATTATGACGCCCAAACTTGATAGACTCTGCAATTC
>CANSQX010000056.1 GCA_947649225.1 uncultured Flavonifractor sp. | reverse complement strand
GGTGTGGCCCTCCTGCCACAAAAATTCCCGGTGGCGCAGGAAGGGGCGGGAGGTCTTCTCCCAGCGGAGCACGCTGCACCACTGGTTGTACAGCAGGGGCAGGTCCCGCCAGGAGTGGACGATATGGCTCCAGTGCTCACAGAACAGGGTCTCGGAGGTGGGGCGGATACACAGGCGCTCGTCCAGCTTCTCGCTGCCGCCGTGGGTGACCCAGGCGCACTCAGGGGCGAAGCCCTCCACGTGGTCCTTCTCCCGCTGGAGCAGGGACTCGGGGATCAGCAGGGGCATAGCCACGTTCACGTGGCCGGTCTCCTTGAACCGGCGGTCCATCTCCCGCTGAATGTTCTCCCAAATGGCGTAGCCGTAGGGCCGGAGGATGAACATGCCCTTGATGCTGGTATAGTCGATGAGGTCGGCCTTCCGGCATACGTCGGTGTACCACTGGGCGAAGTCGGTTTCCATATCGGTGATCTGCTCCACCTGCTTTTTGTTCTGTGCCATGCGCTCTCAATCCTTTGCGGTTTATTTGTCTGCTCTATTGTATGCACTCCGCCCCCAAAAGTCAAGGGCGGAGGCGGCGGTACATAAAAGTCCGGGAAATTGCACACACTTTTGGGGACGAAGGGGGTGGGCACGCTGTATACCGTGGGAATCTGGGGCCGGGACGGGGCCATGTACGAGCGGGTGGCGGCCGCCGCGCCGGGGGACGCCCGGCTGCTCCGGGGCGCGCACCCGGGGGAATTTGCGGGCCGGGGGCTGGATCTGCTGGCGGCGGCCCCCGACGCGGCGGGCTGGGCCGGGGCCGGGATGGTCCGTTGCCGGGCCCTGCTGCTCCACGGGGCGTCCGCCCCTCTGGCCCGGGGGATGCAGGCCGGGTGCGCCGTCAGCTACGGCACCTCCCCCAAGGACACCCTCACCATCTCCAGCCTGGAGGGGAGCCAGATCTGTCTGGCGCTCCAGCGGGAGCTGGTCACATTGGCCGGAGACGTGGTGGAGCGTCAGGAGCTGGTGCTTCCCTTCCCCCCGGGGCGCTCTCCCCTGCTCTTTCTGGCGGTGAAGGGGACTCTCCTGCTGCTGGGGGTGCCGCCGGAGCGGCTGGGAGAGGCCGATCCCGGCTCCTCATAGATGGGCAGAGTGATGATAAAGCTGGTCATGCGGCCGTTGCTCTCGGCCCGGATGGCCCCCCCGTGGAGCTCCACGATCTCCCGGGCGATGGCCAGACCCAGGCCCGCCCCGCCGGTGCGGCTGGACCGGGCGGTGTCCAGCCGGTAAAATTTCTGAAAAATGTTGGCCAGCTCCCCCTCCGGGATCTCCAGTCCCTCGTTCCGGACGGTGATCTCGGCGCTGGGGCCGTTCCGGCGGGCCTCGATGCGGACCTCCCGGCCGGGGGCGCTGTAGTTGACGGCGTTTCGGAGTACATTGTCAAAGACCCGGGCAAGCTTGTCCGGGTCTCCGAACACCACCAGGTGGTGTTCGATTTCCGTGCTGCAAACCAGATCCTTTTCGGAGAAAAGGGGGTAGAACTCGTCGGTGAGCTGCTCCAGCAGCACGGTCAGCTGGATGGGAACCAGATCCCCGTCCTGGCTGCGCAGCTCCATGGAGGTGATGTCGAAGAATTCCTTGAGCAGCTCCTCCAGCCGCTGGGCCTTCTCCAGGGCGACGCCGGTGTATTTCGCCCGCTGGGCCTCGTCCAGCCCGGGCCCGTCCCGCAGCAGGGTGAGATACCCCACCACCGAGGTCAGCGGGGTCTTCAGGTCGTGGGCCAGAAAGGCGATGAGGTCGTTTTTCCGCTGCTCGCCCTCCAGCCGGGCGGCCTCCTGGGCCTGAATCTGCCGCCGGAGGGCGTTGAGGTCCTCCTCCAGGGGGGCCAGCTCCCGGGGAAGCTTCACCGGACCGCCGTCCTCCCCCATCAGCCCCCGCACTGCGGTGCTGATCCGGTCCAGGCGGCGTGTGAAGCGGCCCATAGCCAGGTAGAAGGCGATGAGCATCAGCCCCAGCATACAGGCGGTGAGGATCTCCTGCTTGTGGTTGCGGATGGTGCGCTGGTAGAGGCCCAGAGCCTCGGCGGGGGTTTGGCCGAACAAGGTCTCGGCGCCCCAGAGGAACAGCCGGGCAAAGGGGTCCTGGAGCACCCCGTCCACCACCACCTCCAGCAGGAAGAGACCCACCGCCGCCGCCACGGCGGCCCCTGCCACCACCAGCAGCAGCATTTTCAGCTTGAGGCGGGTGTAGCGCTTGCTGTTCATCCTGCTATCCCTCGTGGGGCCGGAGGGACCGGGCCGCAAAGCGGATTACCGACCAGACCGCGCCCAGCACCATCACCTCCACGAAGGAGGCGAAGCGCCACAGCACCAGAGCCACCGGCAGGGCGGCCCCGAAGATGGGGGACATAAAGAGGTAGAAGCTGCCCTCCGCGCCGCCCACGTTCCCCGGGAGCATGACGATGCGGGTGATGAGCATCACCAGCCCCTGGGTGAGCAGCAGCTCGAAGAAGCTGTGCCCCGACAGGCCCAGGCCCCGGTAGAGGAAGCAGGGAATGGCGAACAGGGCGGTGAGCTCCAGCATCATGCCAAGGAAGAGTCCGGCCAGCAGCTGCCGGTCCCCCCGGTAGGCGCGCAGCTGATCGCTGATGTCCCCCAGGCGGGCCATCAGATAGTCGATGCGGCCCTCCCTCCGCAGGGGCCTGACCCACCGGGAGAGGGCGGTCAGCACCCAGCGGGACAGGCGCATCACCGGCGCGGGGCGGACGGCGCACAGAATGGCCATGACGCAGGCAAATACATAGAGGCCCAGCAGAATGGCGGCCCCCGCCGCCGTAGCCGGGGCCAGCCGCTCATGGTAGAGGGCCACCTTGATCACCAGCGCACCCAGGGAAAACAGGGTGTAGATGATGGCGTTGGCCACGAATTTCCACACATAGACGCTGGCGGTGGCGGTGCCGGGGAACCCGGCGTCCAGCATGAGCTTGATCTGGACTGGGGCCCCGGCGGGCCCCAGCTTGAAGTAGAATTCGCCGATATAGGCTGCGTCGAAGCAGCCGGGCAGACTGGGGCGGCACCCGGCCCGGCGGCCCATATAGTAGAAGATCAGCGCGTCGATGCTCTCGCTGACCGGGACGCACAGGGCCGCCCCCACCAGCCACACCGGCCGGATGGACTGGACGATCTGGACCAGCTCCAGGTTGCCCCTCACGTAAAAGACCAGCCACACCAGAATGGCGGCCCCAATGGCCAGGCCCACGCCGGAAAAAATCCGGTTAGCCAGGCTCTTCTTGTTTGCTTTCGTACCAAATCGCCTCCCGTCCGGGTGATCGCGTCAAAGGCTGCGGGAACCGGCGGCGGGACGCGCCGTCAGGATACCCGGTGCAGGGTCCCGCCGCAGCGGCAGCGGTAGCGCTCCGGGTGCTGGACCAGGGCGGAGGCCCGAAAGCGCTCGAACCGCCGCCCGCACTGCCTGCACACCACCAGATGGGGGGCGGGCCTGGGGGGCTCCACCCCCAGCTCGTCCCGGGCGCCGGTGCGGGCGATCCGGTAGCCCCAGGCGCTGTTCATCCGCTCCGCATAGGAGCGCCACAGGGGGCCGTGGTCCCGGCAGCCGGGGCAGGTGTGGAGGATCTCATGGGCCAGAGTCTGGCGGCAGGCGGGCTCCGCCGCCCGGAGCAGGCCCTCGGCCAGCTCGATGCGGTAGCCCCCCGCCGTCCGGCGGCAGCAGCCGAAGCGGGTCACCGCCCGGCGGTTGACGGCCACATGGGCCTCGATCCGGCCGGAGACCGGAATATGCAGCGCCCTGGCCTCGGCAATTACCTGGGCCAGCAGGGCGTCAAAATCGTTCATAGGCGGCCTCCTTCCGGCGGATGCCTCCAGTGGGCTGGAAATACCAATCTCGTATTATAGCACAGCTTGCCCGGAAATACCAGTCCTAATCCGCGGCGTCCCTTTTGGCGCAAAGCGTTGTTGAGAGATAACTTCGGCAGCTTCTATAAAACCGGGTTGATGCGGGCGTCCCTGTGCGCTATAATTAGCCTGGCAAACTGGAATTTAGGAGTGATAAAATGGACAGACCAATTACAACCTTGTTTATGCTGATGTCGGTTGACGGAAAAATAAGCACGGGTGCAACAGATGCTTTCGATGTCGACAAAGATTTCCCTCAAATTGCAGGGGTGAGCGAAGGCCTGCACCAATATTATGAAATCGAGCAGACAACGGATTTATGGACGCTCAATTCTGGCCGGGTTCAAGCCAAACTCGGCGTCAATACAAAGAACATGCCAAATAGAACGCCTGTATCGTTTGTGATAATCGATAACAAGCATTTGAACGAATACGGCATACGGTATTTTTGCGCCTTATCAAAAGAGTTTGTATTGATTACGTCAAATCCAGGGCACCCGGCATTCAATATCACGGAAGACAATTTTCACATCATATATCAGGAGGAATTATCGCTCAAAAATGCACTGATAAAGCTCAAATCAGAGTATGACTGTGGGCGAATAACGATACAAACCGGCGGAACGCTAAACGGCTTATTTCTTCGTGAAAGGCTGTTTGATTATATTGATATTGTGGTTGCTCCCGTTCTAATTGGCGGCAAGGATACGTCTGCTTTAATCGATGGCACATCCTTGTATTCAAAAGAAGAATGGTCAAAATTAGGGGTTCTGAAGCTGCAAGATTGTGTGATTTTAGAGAACTCATATTTACGACTGCGTTATGAGGTCATTCACTGATCACGTCCGGCTTACCGGGCGGCTGCCTGTCAGCGGCAACGGCCCGCTTGAGATAGTTTGACGAATCATTTTGTCAAACGGCACTGGGCGCCGCCCGTTTCAAAAGATCCCATGAGCCGGCGCAGCCGGCAAGGGGAACCGCCAACCGCGCCGCACCGGCGGACTTACAAGCTGCGGCGGGCGAATCGTGCGCAATTTGATTCCGCAGCCGCTCCAAAGCAAAAAAGACCGCCCTAAAGGCGGTCTTTTTGGTGGAGACAGCAGAACTCGAATCTGCGACCTCTCGCGTGTGAGGCGAGCGCTCTACCAGCTGAGCTATGCCTCCATACTGGTGACCCGTACGGGACTCGAACCCGTGTTACCGCCGTGAAAGGGCGGTGTCTTAACCACTTGACCAACGGGCCTGGTTGCCCAAGCGGGCCGGGGTTCCTCCCGAAGGGTGAGGCCCAAGAGGCGGCGGACAAGCCGCCTCTTGGGATCTGGTAGCGGCGACTGGATTTGAACCGGTGACACCGCGGGTATGAACCGCGTGCTCTAGCCAACTGAGCTACGCCGCCGTACTGAGCCTGTCTGAAACAGGGCAAGAGTTAGTATAGCCGATCTCTTGCCGCTTGTCAAGATTTTTTCGCAGAAAATCAATCAATTTTATAGCCCACCCCCCAGACGGTCTTGATAAACCGGGGGTTCCTGGAAGGCTCACCCATTTTTTCGCGCAGGCGGCGGATGTGGACCATCACCGTATTGTTCCGGTCCAGATACTTCTCTCCCCATACGGTCTCGAACAGCCGCTCCGCCGAGATCACCTGTCCCCGGTTTTCGCAGAGCATCCACAGAATGTCAAACTCGATGGGGGTGAGGGACAGGGGCTGGTCGTAGAGCCAGCACTCGTGGGTGCCCCGGTTGACCACCAGGCCGTTGAAGTCGATGAGATCCGCGCTGGGCGCGTCCCGTCCGGACTCGTTGTAGCGGGTGTAGCGGCGCAGCTGGGCCTTGACCCGGGCCACCAGCTCCAGCGGGTTGAAGGGCTTGGTAATATAGTCGTCCGCGCCGATGGTCAGGCCGGTGATCTTGTCCACGTCGTCGGCCTTGGCGGTGAGCATCAGCACGGGAAAGCGGTGCTCCCGGCGAATCTCGCCGCAGAGGGTGAAGCCGGAGAGATCGGGCAGCATCACGTCCAGGATGGCCAGGTCCACCGGCTGCTCCCGGACGCAGGCCAGGGCGTCCGCCCCCGTGCCGCACTTATATACGGTCCACCCCTCGCTCTTCAGATAGACCTCCACCAAGTCGGCGATCTCTGGCTCGTCATCCACCACCAGAATCCGTGCATCCACCCAAACCCTCTCCTCTCTGCCGCCATTATAGCCGCCCCGGCGGCCTCCCGTCAAGGAAGGGGGCGCAATGATCAGAAAAAGTTTAGAACTCTGCCGGCGGGAACTGGGCCTCCCGGCGGGTCTCCGCGCAGTCCATCAGGGCGCCGCAGAGCGAGGGGGAAAACCGGTTATAGGCCCGGTCCGCCGCCGGGCGTCAAGCGCGGCATGCGTTACCGCTTGACGCGCCCCGGCCGGAGGCGGTATACTGGTGGCGGATCAGACGGCACATTACATGTATATGCGCGGCGCTCCCTCTGAGAGCGCATGCGCAGGAAAGGGGAACCCTATGAAAAAATGTCTGACTCTGTGCCTCGCGCTGGCCCTCTGCGCCGGGCTGGCCAGCCCGGCCCTGGCGGCCGGACCCGCCTTTTCCGATGTCCCGGCCGCCCACTGGGCCTATGCCTCCATTGAGCGGGCCTATGCCGACGGCATCCTCACCGGCACCTCCTACGACGCCCAGACCGGGGACCGCCGCTTTTCGCCCGGCGGCACCCTCACCATGGCGGAATTTCTCACGGTGGTGGTCCGCACGGCCTTTGCCGGCGAGGTGGAGCCCGCCGCCCCCGGCGAGCCCTGGTACGCGCCCTATACGGCCGTGGCCGCGGCCCACAGTCTGACCGCCGCGCCCCTGACGGAGGCGGAGCTGGCCCGCAGCATCAACCGCTTTCAGATGGCGGAGGTCCTTGCAAACCTGATGACCGCCACAGGGTCCGCCGTTTCCGAGCAGAACCGCGCAGAGGCCCAGGCCCGCATCGGCGACTGGGATCAGGTGCCTGAGCAGTACCAAGACGCGGTGGCGTCGGTGTTTAGCCTGGGCATCCTCACCGGGGTGGACGGCGCGGGCACCTTCGCCGGGACCGGCACCATGGACCGGGCCCAGTGCGCCGCCATCTATGTCCGGATCATGGACGCCCTTTTCGGAATGGGGGATCCGGAGGAGGGGGACGAGCCCGCACCCGATCAGCCTCTGCTGGCCAACGGGACCGCTATCACCGACGACAACATCCGGGCCATCATCTACGGCCTCCAGAAGGACTACCCGGAGGGGATGCCCTGGACCAACGACAACGTCTACACCTCCGAGGCGGTCCGGGTGATCGGCCACGGCTGCGAGGGCTTCGCGCTGATTTGCAGCGACGCGGTCTTCGGCGGCTACCCGGTCAGCCGCACCCACTCGGACTTCGACAGCGTCAAGGTGGGCGATCTGCTGCGGATCAACCACAACACCCACACCGTGATTGTACTGGAGAAGCGGGCGGACAGCGTGATTGTGGCCGAGGGCAACTACAATTCCTCCATCCACTGGGGGCGGGAGATCGGCCGTCAGGCCCTGCTGGACGGCGAATTTGTGGTCCGTACCCGCTACCCCGCGTGACGGCCGCCTACCGCAAGCCTCAGGCTGCGGACAGCCCCCCTGCGGGCCACTGCGGATTCTGAAGACGCGCTTAAGAAAGGGAGATACACGGTGAACGAGACCATCCGCGGCCTGTTGGACCGCAAATCGGTGCGGGTCTTTGAGGAGCGGCCCATTCCGCCCGAGGACCGGGGCCTGATTCTGGAGGCGGCCGCCGCCGCGCCCACGGCGGGCTGCCAGCAGCTCTATACCATTCTGGATATCACCCGGCAGGACCTCAAGGACACCCTAGCCGAGACCTGCGACCACCAGCCCTTCATCGCCCGGGCGCCTTTGGTGCTGATCTTCTGCGCCGACTGCCAGAAGTGGTACGACGCCTTCCGGCTGGAGGGCTGTGAGCCCCGGCGGCCCGGCGCGGGGGATCTGCTGCTGGCGGTGAGCGACGCCAACATTGCCGCCCAGAACGCCGTCACCGCCGCCTGGAGCCTGGGGATCGGCTCCTGCTACATCGGAGACGTGATGGAGCGCTGTGAGGACCACCGCGCCCTGCTGGGCCTGCCCGAGTACGTCTTTCCCGCCGCCATGCTGGTCTTTGGATACCCCACGGCCCAGCAGCTGGAGCGGCCCAAGCCCGTCCGGCAGGAGATGGCCCATGTGGTCCACGAGAACGGCTACCGCCGCATGGACGGAGCCGAGCTGCGCGCGGCCCTGGCCTCCAACGCGGGGGCGCGGCCCTATGAGGACTGGCTCGCCGCCTTCTGCGCCCGCAAGTACAACTCGGATTTTGCCCGGGAAATGACCCGATCGGTGGAGCAGTATTTAGCTGCGTTCCGGTGAGAATGCCTGCTGTGCGGAGGGATTGGAACGATTTGAGGCGGCGGCGCCGCCCCTGGACCCCGCCGCCCTTTGAACAGGGCGGCCCGAAACTTTCATGCTCCAGGAAGTCCACGCTTCTTGATTATGTAGCGGCTCCGCCGTCTGCGCCGTCCAACGCCTGGGCGATGGTGCGGCCGCCGGCCTCCTTGGCGTGGCGCTCCACGTCGGCCTGGTTGCGGGGACTGCGGATCAGCACCGCCGGGCCCTGGACGCAACCGCCCTCGCAGGCCATGCCCTCAATGAAATTGGTGTTCCCAATGCCCTTGGACGCCTTGAGCAGGGCGGTCTTGCAGGCATCGAGACCGCTGCACGCCGCGGGACACAGGGCAAAGGGCTCGCCGCCCTTCTCCTGGAGCGCCTGGGCGACCGCCGCCGCCACGCCGCCGCTGTGGGCGAAGGCCCGGCCGAAGCCGCTGGCCTGGTCCAGGGGGGCCTCCTCCAGGACGGTGATGTCGATGTCCCGGGACTGGAACATGGGGTAGAGCTCCTCAAAGGTGAGCACGCAGTCGATGGCCCCCATGGTCTTGCCCATCTGGAACTCCTTTTTCTTGGCCACACAGGGGCCGATGAAGATCACCTTGGCCCCCGGGTCCCGCTCCTTGAGCCAGCGGCCCGTCATGACCATGGGAGAGGGGGTTTTGGAGACCAGCTCCGCCTGCTCGGGGAAGCGCTTCTCCACGTAGTCCACAAAGGCGGGGCAGCAGGAGGAGGCCAGCATTCCCTTTTCGGCCAGCTCTCCGGCCTCCTCGGCGGCGGTCATGTCGGCCCCCAGGGCCACCTCGGCCACCCCGTGGAAGCCCAGCTGCTTCAGACCGGCCACCACCTGACCCAGGGTGGCGGGGGCGAACTGCCCGGCGATGGAGGGGGCCACGGCGGCGTAGACGTGGTAGCCCCAGCGCTCCGAGCCCTGGAGCATCTGGATCGCATCCACCAGGAAGGATTTATCCATGATGGCCCCGAAGGGGCACTGATAGACGCAGGTGCCGCAGGAGATGCACTTGGCCGGGTCGATGGCCGCCTTCCGGTCGGGACCCATGGTGATGGCGTCCCCCTTGCAGCCCCGCTCACAGGGGCGCTGGTTCTTCTCAATGGCCCCGTAGGGGCAGGCGGAGATACACTTGCCGCAGGTGATGCACTTGCTGTGGTCGATATGGGCCCGGTGGTTGACGATGGAGATGGCGTCCTTGGGACAGGTCTGGATACAGCGGGTGGCGATGCACCCGCGGCAGGCGGGGCCCACGGCAATCTCCGTGACCGGGCACTCGTCGCAGGCGATCTGGAGGACCTCCACCAGACAGGGGTTGGACTTGTCGCCCCCCATGGCCATTTTGACCCGGCTGCCGATGATGGCCCGCTCCTTATAGATACAGCAGCGCATTTTGGCGTCGGGGCCGGGGATGATTTGCTCGGGTACGTCCAGAATCCCGCTCTGGAGGCGGTCCTCCCAGGCCAGCCGGGCCACGGCGGTGAGCACCCCGTCCTTCAGCTCCTGTACTCTCGTCTCAAAAACACGCATGGAGGAAGCTCCTTTCCCTGCTGCACGGGCAGCGTTTTGTTAAATTTTTCACACTCTCTTCCAACTCAAAATTTTATGCGCTTTCCCCGGCGCTGTCAATCCAAACTATTTCACAGTTTTGGGACAAAGTTTTGAAAACGGCCGGGTCTAGCGCCGATTTGAAACAGGACAAAACACCCAAGCGGCGGATCCTTTTCCGCCACACGGCGTGAATTGCGCTTGAAATATACCAAATATTTCTAAAAATTTTTGCCTTATATGTCGAAAACGAAGCCCGCCGCCGGGCGCTCTGCCAGCCTTCCAAGCAGGGGCCTGGCCGCCTCCCTTTGCCGGTTGACATTTGCCTGAAACGTGATACACTGATACCCAGCACTTGATTCTGAATGACAAAAGGAGTCCTGTATCATGAGACAACTGCACCGTGTACTGCTGGCCGGCGCTCTGGCGGCCGCCCTGTCGCTGATGCCCGCCCTGGCGGCGGAGGGGGCTCCGGCGCCCCAGCAGCCCTCCCCGTGGGCGGTGGACGCTCTGGCCGACAGCTACGCCCTGGGGATGCTGGACGATAACTATGCCTCGTACATCCAGAGCCCTCTGACCAGCGAACAGCTGGAGAACCTGACCGGCATTGTAGCGGCCAAGCTGGCCGTGCTGGAGCTGCCCCAGGCCGCGCCGGCGGAGGAGCCGCTGGTGGTGGACACCACCCGGGGCGGCGTGATCAACGCCCTGTATCAGGAGGCCGCCGCTTACCAGCTCCCCGGCGTGGAGGAGGGCCCGGCCCCCTTCCTGTCCGCCCTGGGTGTGGTCCAGGGGGACGGGGCCGGACTGGCGGCCGGCCGCCCCTGTACCTATGAGGAGGCCATGGTGATGGCCCAGCGGCTGGTCCTGGCCGTCTACGACGGACAGGACGCGGGCTCCCGGGGGCTGCTGTGGAAAGCCGTCAACGGGGAGAATACCCTCTATCTGCTGGGTACCATCCACATGGACCGGAACAACGTGTATCCCTTCCACAAGTCCCTGCGGGACGCCATCTCTGCCTCCGACACGGTGATCTTTGAGGTGGACTTCAACGACCCGGAGGGCACAGCCGAGTTTGCCGCCATGCAGGTCTATCCGGAGGACGACAGCCTGGAGAACCACATCGGCGCAGACCTCTACCGGGACACCGTGGCGGCCTTCGAGCCCCTGGGCATGGACGAGGAGACCGTTAGCCGCTATAAGCCCTGGGCCCTGATGCTGTCCCTGAACAACCTGCTGCTGGCCGATGAGAGCACCGGCAGCAGCGCCATGGCCGTGGACCTCTATGTGAACAGCCGGGCGGTGAACGCCGGTATCCCGGTGGAGGCGGTGGAGACCTACGCCCTCCAGGGACAGATCTTCGACACCCTCTCCCCTGAGTACCAGGAGGAGGGACTGGCCGCCGCTGTGGCCCTGCTCCAGTCCTCCCAGTCCGGGGAGAGCCAGGAACTGACCGAAGAGGAGCAGGCCGCCCTTCAGGCCGCGCTGGACGCTCAGACTGCCACCCTGGACGCCATGATGGCCGCCTGGAAGAACCGGGATCTGGAGGCCATGGCTGCCGCCTATGACAAGGCCGCCATTGTGGAGAGCGAGGATGAGATCAACGCCCGGCTCTTCACCGACCGGGACCCCGGCATGATTGAGGCGGCCGCCCGCTATCTGGAGTCGGATGGCTCCCACACCTATTTCATGGCGGTGGGCGCGGGCCACATGATGGACCCCGGCGGCATTGTGTCCGGCCTTCAGGCGCTGGGCTATACGGTGGAGCTGGCGCCGTAGCGTCTGCTTTTTGAAGAAAAAACCGCCCATGTTTCGCCCTGCCGGGCAGTTGGAGATGATCGTATGGTAACCATGGCACAGCGGATCGAGGCCCTGCGCACCGAGGCCGGGCTGAGCCGCCCCGCTCTGTCGTCGGCCCTGGGCTTCCCCAAGTCCGCCTTTGAGAAGTTCGAGACCGGCCGCCAGACCCCCACCAAGGAGCAGCAGGAGCGGATTGCCGCCCACTTCGGGGTGTCCCTCTTCTATCTGCGGGGGGAGAGCAGCGACCGCACCCGCCAGGAGGACTGGATGAACCTGTCCGGCCCGGCGGAGGATCCGGAGCCCCGCCCTGCGCCCCCGCCCCCAAAAAAGGTCCGGGCGGCGGAGCCGGAGGGCGCAACCCTGCTGGACGCCCTTCTCACGGGCCGCCAGGCCCAGGAGGGCCTGCGCAGCGCGGTGCTGGAGGTCCTGCGCTCCCCCGAGGGGCAGGCCCTGCTGGCCCAGGCCGTCCGGCGGGAGCTGGAACGGAAAAAATAGGAACCGTTTGACGCCCCGTGCCGGGGCAAACTCCCGTTTGCTGTTCCCGTTTCAGCGAAAAAAGGACACTTTTTTGACGTTCTTGCGATCGCCGCCTGCCAGGGGCGGCGATCTTTTTTTCGGACTGCCGCCTTGACACTCTTTCAAAACCCACTATAATATAATATGTATTTTTATACGCGGCAGAGCGCCGCATCACGAATTGCCGTTCGAAAGTGAGCCATATGCCTATGAAAAAAGAGACCCAAAAAATTCTGATCGTAGACGACTCTGAAATGAACCGCTCCATTTTGGCCGACATGCTGGAGGAATATGAGATTTTGGAGGCAGAGAACGGCCTGGAGGCCGTGGGCATCCTCCAGCGGCAGGAGCATGAGATCTCCCTGGTTTTGCTGGATATTGTCATGCCGGAGATGGACGGCTTCGCGGTGCTGGAGACCATGAACAAGCACCGCTGGATCGAGGATATCCCTGTGATCATGATCTCGGCGGAGAACGCCGCCTCCGCAGTGGAGCGGGCCTACGGCCTGGGCGTCACCGACTTCATCAGCCGCCCCTTCGACGACCTGGTGGTCCAGCGCCGGGTGCTCAACACCATCATGCTCTACGCCAAGCAGAAAAAGCTCATCGGCATGGTGGCCGACCAGATCTATGAGAAGGAGCAGAACAGCCAGCTGATGGTCACCATCCTGAGCCACATCGTGGAGTTCCGCAACGGCGAGAGCGGGATGCATGTGGTCCATATCCGCACCATTACCGAGCTGCTGCTCCACCAGCTGGCCCAGATGACCGACCAGTACGACCTGTCCGCCTCGGAGATCGCCCTAATCTCCACCGCCTCCGCCCTCCACGACATCGGCAAGATCTCCATCCCGGCCGAGATCCTCAACAAGCCGGGCCGGCTGACCAACGAGGAGTTCGCCATCATGAAGACACACTCGGAGATCGGATCGTCTATGCTGGAGGAGCTGCCCGTCCACCAGAACGAGCCCCTGGTCCAGGTGGCCTACAAGATCTGCCGCTGGCATCACGAGCGCTACGACGGCCGCGGCTATCCCGACGGGCTGCGGGGGGAGGAGATCCCCATCGCCGCCCAGGTGGTGGCCCTGGCCGACGTATACGACGCCCTGACCAGCCAGCGGGTCTACAAAAAGGCCTTTGACCACGAGACAGCCATCCAGATGATCCTCAACGGGGAGTGCGGGGCGTTCAGCCCCCTGATGATGGAGTGCCTGGAGCAGATCTCCAGCACGCTCAAGGAGGAGCTGGAAAACAGCAGCCAGGCCCACAGCACCCAGAAGGAGATGCGCAACATCGCCATGGAGATGTTGAAGCACGAGGACCTGGGCGCCTCGGAGCGCACCCTCCGCCTGTTAGAGCACGAGCGGATCAAGTACCAGTTCTTCGCCTCCATGTCCCAGGAGATCCAGTTCGAGTACACGGTGGACCCGCCCATGATCACCATCTCCAGCTGGGGCGCGTCCAAGCTGGGGCTCAAGGAGCTCATCATGGACCCCCTGCACGACGATCAGGTGCTGGCCATCTTCGGGGAGGAGGGGCTGCGGGGCTTCGCCCACGCGCTCCAGGGCACCTCGCCGGATCACCCGGTGGTGCAGTACGACTGCAAGATCAACCTCAACGGGGAGTCCCGCTGGTACCGGGTCATCAGCCACGCCACCTGGCTCAACACCGATCCCCCCGAGTACCAGGGGGCCATCGGCAAGGCCTTCGACATCAACGACGAGCAGAACAGGATGCTGGCCCTGGAGCGTATGGCCTCCCACGACGCCCTCACCGGACATCTGAACCACGCCAGCGCCAAAAAGCTGATTCAGGCCCGAATCATCGACCACCCGGACCGGCACTACGCCCTGTTTATCCTGGACCTGGACCACTTCAAGTCCGCCAACGACCAGTACGGCCACATGTTTGGGGACCAGGTCCTCCAGCATCTGGCCCAGAAGCTGCGCCAGAGCGTCCGGAACGACGATATCGCCGCCCGCATCGGCGGGGATGAGTTCCTGATCTTTATGGAGTACAAGGCCGGGCTGGATACGGTGGCCGAGCGTGTCTTTGAGTCCCTGTGCGGGGAGTTCCAGGGGTTCCGCATCTCGGTCAGCATGGGCATCGCCCGCTGTGAGGAGAGCGACGACTACGACACCCTGTTCCATAACGCCGACCAGGCCCTCTATGCCGCCAAGCGCGGCGGGCGCGGCCGGTTCTGCTTCTACGACGCATCCATGGGAGACATGTTCGCCGACGGCAGCGAACGGCCCCCCGTACCCCGCGGGTCAAACGACGAACATTAAGGAGGAGAGACTATGACGCTGAAAGAGTGCTATGAGGCCATGGGGGCCGACTACGAGGCCGTGATGGGCCGCCTGCGCAAGGAGGAGCGCATCCTGAAATACCTGACCAAGTTTCTGGAGGACCCGTCCTTCGGCACGCTGCGTCAGTCCCTCCAGGAGGGTAACGTGGAGGAGGCGTTCCGGGCGGCCCATACGCTGAAGGGCGTGGGGCAGAACCTGAGCCTCACCAAGCTCTACACCACCAGCAGCACCATGGCGGAGATCCTCCGTGCAGGCAGCATGGAGGGGACCGCCCCCCTGATGGAGCTGCTGGAGGTGGATTACGGCAAGGCCGTCGAGCTGATCCGCGGGGTGGATCCGGTGGCCTGAGCGCCCTGAATTTAACGCTCTTTTAAGGTTTGGCGAAGGACTTTTTAACGCTTTGGATGTTAAAATGAGCCCAACAGAACAGGGAGACCCCCTGCGGCCGACAGAATGGAAGGAGCGATTGTCATGCGCGAAGTGAAACGGCTCTACCGCGTGGAGCGGGAGGCCAAGCTGGCCGGGGTATGCGGCGGCATCGGCGAGTATTTTAATCTGGACGCCAACCTGATCCGGCTTCTCTGGGTGATCGTCACCCTGGGGTCGGTGGGGCTGGGTCTGGTGCTCTATCTGGCGGCGGCCCTGCTGCTGCCGCGGAAGAGCGACGTCTATCCGGGCTATTGAGCGTGTCCGTGCGTCCCCGGCCGTCAGGCCGGGGACGCTTTGTTACCCGGGGCCTCCGGCCCCTGCGAGGTGGTTTTATGACCTTTGACGAACGGGTGCTTGCGCTGGTATCCCAAATTCCCCCGGGGAAGTGCGCCGGCTACGGACAGATCGCCCTGATGCTGGGCAGTCCCCGGGCCGCCCGGGCGGTGGGCTTTGCCCTGGGCCGCTGCCGGAATCCGGCGGTGCCCTGCCACCGGGTGCTCCGGGCCGGTGGGAGCACCGTCCCCGCCTTCGGTCCCGGGGTCCAGCGGGCCCTGCTGGAGGCCGAGGGCGTCCCCTTCACCCCGGACGGCCGGGCCGATCTCAGCCGCTGCCGCTGGGACGGGAGCTGAAGCCGGGGCGCTGCGCAAGCGCCTCTGATACAGGCGGGAGGGGCTTTCGATCTTTCAAGAAAAAGTATTGCCAAGCGGACCGGGCCGTGATACCATAGCAGAACACCATCAAAGGAGACGTGTCACCCTATGATCACTTTTCACCCGCCGCGGACGGCGGACAAGTCCTGGGCCGCCCCCTATCTGGCCCAGGCGGACTATCGCGGCTGCGAGTACAGCTTCGCCAACCTGTTCTGCTGGAGCCGGGCCTATTGCCAGGAGATCGCCCAGGCGGACGGCTTTCTGCTGATCCGGGTCTGCGGACGGATGGGCCGCAGCTACCTCTATCCGGCGGGCCGCGGGGACGCGGCGGCCGCCATCCGCATTCTGGAGGAAGACGCGGCCGCCCATGGGGAGCCCCTGCGGCTGGTCTGCCTCACCGCCCCCCAGCGGGAGGCCCTGGAGGCTGGCTTCCCCGGCCGCTTCCAGCTCACCCCGGACCGGGACGGCTTCGACTACCTCTACGACATCAACCGCCTGGCCGATCTGGGCGGAAAGAAGCTCCACGCCAAGCGCAACCACATCCACCGCTTTCTGGACCAGAATCCCGACTGGACCTATGAGCCCATCACCCCCGCCTCCCTGCCCGAGTGCCTGGAGATGGACCGGGCCTGGCACCGCCTCTCCCTCCAGCGGGAGGGGGCGGCCGAGGCGGAGGATCTGAGCAACGAGGGGGCGGCCCTCCGGCTGGCCATGGACCACTTCGAGGCCCTGGGCCTGGAGGGGGGACTCATCCGGACAGGCGGCAGCGTGGCGGCCTTCGCCATTGGGGACCGGCTGAACAGCGACACCTTCGACGTCCACTTCGAAAAGGCCTACGCCGGGATCCAGGGGGCCTACGCCATGATCAACCGGGAGTTTGCCCGCTGGGTGCGGGGGCGCTACCCTGAGATCAAATACCTGAACCGGGAGGACGACATGGGCGTGGAGGGCCTGCGCAGGGCCAAGGAGTCCTACTACCCCGATCTCCTGCTGGAGAAATACACGGCGCTGGCGCGGGCGTGAGCCCCCGGCGCCGGGGAGGGAAATGCGATGCTGGAAATCCGTCCGGCCCGGCCCGGCGAGGAGCCCCGCCTCAAGGCCCTGTGGCAGCAGGTTTTCGGGGACAGCGATGCGGCGGTAGAGGCCTTTTTCCGCTGCCTCCCGGCGGACTTTCTTGTCGTGAGCGAGGCGGACCAAATCCGGTCTATGCTGGCCCTGACGCCCATGGAGCTGATCGGCTCCGGCGGGACGGCGGCCTCCGCCTGGTATGTCTACGCCCTGGCCACCGATCCGGCCTGCCGGGGACGGGGCCTGGCCCGGCGGCTCCTGGCGGAGACCGACGAACGGCTGCGCCGGCGGGGGGCGGACTGCGCCGCCGTGGTTCCCGCAGAGCCCAGCCTCCACGATTTTTTCGGCTCCAACGGCTTCGAGCCCTGCTTTGCGGTCTGGGAGCGGGAGGTGGAGCTCCGGCTGCCGCCCCGGGTTCCGTCCCGGCTGGACCCGGCGGCGCCCGAGGAGTACAACGCCCTGCGCAACGCCCGGCTGACGGAGCTGCATCTGGACTGGGTGCGCTATGACGTGCCCTCCATCCGCTATCAGCAGGCGATCTCCCGCCTGTCCGGGGGCGATCTCTACGCCGTCACCGTGGCGGGGGAGACCGGCTGCGCCGCCGTGGAGCGGACGCCGCAGGGGGGCCTCCTGTGCAAGGAGCTTCTGATCTCAGCGTTCAATTTCCGGGAGGCGGCGGCAAGGATCCGGGTGCAGTGCGGCGGCGCGGATCTCCGGGTGCGCACCCCCGCCGATCCCAGGCTCCCGCCCAATCCGGAGGTCCGGCCCTTCGGCATGGTGAAGTGGTACCGCCCGGCCGGCCCCTGGGCCAATATCGCCCTCGGCTACCTGGGTCTGGGTTTCGACTGACCGCAGGCGCGTGGAAGCCTTATGAGACGGCGTTTGCGCCTCTGACGCAGAGGTGCGCCGCCAGAGGCGGCGCCGCTTTCATAGAAAAAATGTCTATTTTCCATGAAAACGTAGTATCGGAAACCCGTGCGGCGCATGTTCGTGCTCCGCACGGGTTTTGCATTTGCACCCCCCCTTCCGATGCAAGGACTGCGCCGTCCGGCACCGCCTCCTGCGGGCCGGTCCGTCCCGGTTCCGCCGTCCGGACCGGTTTTTCTCAGGTGGAAGGCCCTATTTTATTTCAAAATACGAAACTTTTCAAAAACATTTTACGCAACACTTGTCCGCGATATGCGGACAAGCGCAGGAATTGGTTTGTTCGATGCCATAACTGACAGTTTTTACCTTGACGGCGATAGAAATTTAGGGTAAAATAAATGAAATCATTTGCGTCCGGACAATCCGGCGTTCCGTGTCCGCAGGCTCGGGAGCACACAACCGGCCGGAC
>CANSQX010000055.1 GCA_947649225.1 uncultured Flavonifractor sp. | reverse complement strand
GGCCCCTGGCCGGGCCCGGGGGGGGGCTCGGGCCGGGGCGGGGTCACCGGCGGATGGGGGGGCGCCGGCGCCGGCGGGGGGAGGGGCAGGGGGGTAACCATGGGGGGCGGCGTGGGGACAGGAGTAGGTGTGGGATCCACGGTTGGCGCGGGCGTGGCGGCAGGGTCGGGGACCGGCGTCGTGCCGGGCGCGGGGGTGGGCGTGGCCGCCGGATCGGGGCTGGGGCTGGGAGTCACGGGGGTCAGGGTCTGAAGGCCGGTGGCCGGGTCAATCCCCCACAGGGCGGCGTCGGCCGGGTTGTAGAAATAGACGGCGTTCCGGGCCGCAAAGTTGTCCGTATGGATCACGGTGTCGCTGATCACCTGGCCGTCGGCGTTCCGCAGGCGCTGGTGGACCTCTACCTTCCGTCCGGTATAGGCGGTGCGCTCCGGGTCCCGGGCGGGGGCGGCTCCCTGGGGATGGGCGGCATTGGCCTCGTAGATGGTCTTGGCGGCGGTGGAGCCCAGCGTGACATAGTACGGGTCGCCGTAGACGCCCGTGGTGTTGGTGCCGTAAATCGTCACGTTGCACCAGCGCCGCCCGTCGCTGCCCGTGGTGAGGGAGGCTGTGATCTGAATGGGATAGCCGGTGCTGTTCCTGAACTTAAAATCCAGAGAGGTCCCATAGACGGTGGCGTCCATGCCGTCGGGCAGGTAGCCCACGGCGTACTTGTGCTGGGTGCGCTCCACCGTCTCCAGGTTGGCCTTGAGGGTGGTGTAGTAGATGGTGGAGGAGAGCTGGCACACACCGCCGGCCCAGGTGTCGCTGGTCCGGCCGCTGACATAGGCCCCGGCCTTCTGATAGCCGCCGCCCTGAGAGTAGGGACCGCACAGGTCGTTGTAGGAGAAGACCTCTCCGGGGAGCAGAATGGTGCCGTTGACCCGCTGACAGGCCAGATTGACGTTGTGCCAGCGGCTGGAGGGCCCCCCCGTCTTGGTGGAGGACTGGCCCAGCACGTCGGCGAAGAGCTTTTCGTTCAGAATTTCGGTGGTGATGGCGGGCTCCTCCTTGATCAGGGGGATGGAGACGGTGCCGCCCTCCTCGGTCCGCTCCAGCAGGGCCTGGGCCGTTGTGGTGTCAAAACTTACGCCGGTGACTGAGGGGACGATCTCCTTGGTCTCCGCATCCAGCCGGGCGTCGGCGGGGGCCTGGTAGATCTCGTCATAGATTGCGCTGAAATCGGGCTCCAGCGGGGGCGAGGTAGCCACCGAAGCCTCAATGGGGGCCTCGTTGCCGGAGGCCTCGCCGTTGAGCAGGGCGTTTGCCCGCTGGGTCAGGGCGGCCATCAGGCCCTCCGCGTCCACCGTCCGGCCGGTGCGGCCTTTGGTGACCCGCAGCTCGGTGTCATCGTGCTCCCAGGAGGGCTGGGCGTCCGGATCGCTGCACTCGGTCACGGCACGGGCCACTGCGTCAGGGGTCCCGTCCAGGGTGACGGCCACCGGGTGGCTCTCCCCGCCCACAAGGGCGGCAATCAGCTGGACACCCTTGGCCAGGAAGGGCCCCTCTTGACCGGCGGCAATGGCCTGCACTGTCCCGGCGGCATCCACCGTGAAGGCGGAACCGGGCACCTCATAGCTGCTCCCGCTGCATAAAAATTCCACCGACAGCCCGTCCAGCCGGGCGGCCAGCTGGGTCTCCAGCGCCCCGGCGGCCTGGTCCGCCGTCATACCGCCCAGCTCTACGCCGGCAGCGGAGGTGTTGGGAAGGAGCGCCCCGCCGGACCCCGCATAGGCGCAGAGTCCTGCATAACCCGCGCACAGCCCGGCCGCGATTACGATCCCCGCAATCAGGCCGACCTTGCCGCGGCGGGGCTTGACCTCTTTGGTCAGGACGCGCTTCCCCTCCTGATTTTCCATAGCTCTTATCACTCCAAATCCAATCTGGGCCGCCCCGATCCGAAAGCGCTCCGCCGGGCGGGCCGCATAACAGTACAAGATACATTATATGGTGCTTTGCGCAAAAAAGCAATTACAGATCGGTTACATCCTACACATTCTTTTAGCAGGAGCTCCAATATTTTGTCTCCCCCCGGCAGGACGCTCTTTTTTTATGAAGTTTAAAGAAATTATCCATCGAAAATTTAACACTTCTATGGTATGATATCGATAACAGCATTGGAAGGGGCGACGGCCGCATGACAAACGACTGGAATCAAATTTGGAAGGATAACGACCTGATCTACTGGATCATTACCATTGTACTGCTGATCAGCCCGATGTGGGTGATCGGTCTGGTGTTGCTGCTTTGGAAACTGACCGGCCAGCGGGACAGGCGGCGGCAGGCCCGGCATCCCTACGACCTCCAGCAGGAGGCGGCCGGAGCCGCCTATACGGCCTCAGCCCGGCCCGGTCCCCGTCCGGGGACCCAGGGCACCTCCTACGCCGGGCGGAGCACCCCGGAGGGGGGCCGTGGGGGCCCGCAGGGCTGGTCCGGCCCCGTCCGGCCCGTCAACAGCAACGACGGGCTGGCCCTGACCATCGGCGGTATTGTGATGACGGTGGTGTTCGGCTTTGCGCTGGTGATGGCCCTGCCCCTGCTCAGCGCGGGTGTCGGCTTTTTCAAGGCCTCGGCCGTCCTCTCCCCGGTGATCGGGCTGCTCACCGTCGGGCTGGCCATGGTGGGGCTGGGGCAGAAGCAGTCCCGCCGGGCCTACCGGATGCGGAAATACCTGGCCCTCATCGGCCGCCGGGAGAGCGTCCCGGTAGGCCCCCTGGCCCAGGCCATGCCCGTCGCCCTGAAAACCGCCTGTGAGGACCTCCAGTATATGCTGAACCAGGGCTATCTGCCCGCCGGCTACCTGGACTGGAGCGCCGGACGGCTGCTTCTCGGCGATGCGGCCATTCCGGAGGAACCTGGGCCCGATCCAGAGCCAGAACCCGCAGAGAAGGCCGAGACCCAGCCCAGCACGGAGGATGAGATTCTGGCGGAGATCCGCCGCCTGAACGGCAGCATTGCCGACCCGGAGATGAAGGGGAAGATCGACCGCATCGGGTCCATCACCGGCCGGATTTTCGCCTACCAGAAGCAGAACCCCAACAAGGCCTCCCAGCTGCACAGCTTTTTGAGCTACTATCTGCCCACCACCCTGAAGATTCTGCGGGCCTATGCCCAGATGGAGGCCCAGGGGATCGAGGGCGAAAACATCCGCGCCGCCAAGGAGCGTATCGAGGGCATGATGGACAAGGTGGTGGAGGGCTTTGAGAAGCAGCTGGACCGGCTCTTCCAGAACGACGCCATGGACATCACCGCCGACGTGGCGGTTCTGGAGCGGATGCTCCAAAAGGACGGCCTCTCCGGCGACGGCGCAGCCAATATCACCCTGGAGCTCTAGAGTTTGTTTGAAAACCGGCGATATGCCCAGCGGCGGAAGAAGCCGTATAGCCTGGGACGGCTGCTGAATAGAAAAACGCAGTGTAGAATGTCATATCCATTCTACACTGCGTTTTTGTTTTTCCCATTACTGCTCGATTTTCATAATGAGGTCCACCCGGCGGGCGTGGCGGCCCCCCTCGAACGCGGTGCTGAGGAACACCTCGGCGATGCGCTCGGCCAGGTTGCCCCCCACGATGCCCGCCCCCAGAGCCAGTACATTGGCGTCGTTGTGGCGGCGGGTCATCTCGGCCATCAGGGGATCGGTACACAGGGCGCAGCGGACTCCCTTCACCTTGTTGGCCGCGATGGAGATCCCGATGCCGGTGGTGCAGACGACGATGCCCCGCTCGCACCGCCCCGCCGCCACCGCCCCGGCGGCCGCCTGGCCGAAAACGGGGTAGTCGCAGCTCTCCGTACTGTGGCAGCCGAAGTCCTCCACCTGGTGGCCCTGGGCCTCCAGATAGGCCTTGAGCCGCTCCTTCAGGGCAAAGCCCCCGTGGTCGCTTCCCATTGCAACTTTCATCACTGGAACCTCCTTCTAAACATCCATCATCCGAGGGGCAGCATCGCCGGGACGCGCCGCTCGTAGATCGTGACATAGCGGAAGCCGCAGGCACGCAGCAGCTCCGCCCCCTCCCGGACGCCCTTCCCCACGCCGTCCGGGGTGTGGGCGTCCGAGCCCAGGGTGACAAGCTCGCCGCCGCAGTCCCGGTAGAGGGCCAGCAGCGGCCGCCAGTCCTCCACCGTGCGGCCCCGGTAGGTGTTCAGCTCGATCCCCTTCCCCCGGGCGGCCGCGATCTCCAGAATGGCCCGGATCCGGTCCCAGTAGCGCTCCAGTGTGACAGGGGCGCTCATGTAGCGCAGGGGATAGATGATATGGCCCAGCACGTCGTAAAAACTGGTCTGGACCAGGGCCTCCATGGAGGTGAAGTAGTCGTCCAGGGCCGCATAGCAGGCCTCCGTCCGGCCGTACTCGCCGAAATAAAAGTCCACGCCCCCCTGCTCCGGACTCCGGTTGTGGATGGAGCCGATCACGAAGTCCAGCGACGGACAGGCGCAGATGGCCGCCGCCGCCGCCGGGTTGACATGGGGCACCCCCAGCTCCAGGCCCAGCCGGAGCCTCAGCTCCCCCTCCAACCGGGGGAGGACCGCCTGGAACTGGTCCAGGGCGGGGGCCCAGTCCCAGCCGGAGAAGCTCCCGCCGCTCTCGTCCAGCAGGTCGCAGTGGTCGGTGACACAGAGCTCGCACAGCCCGGCCGCTGCGGCCGCCGCCGCCATATCCGCCAGGGGGGCGGAGGAGTCAGGGGACAGCCGGGTATGGGTGTGATAGTCAGGATACTGCATGGATACACCTCTTTCATATGGAAAGCGGGATTAAAACGGCCAGCTTTGGAACCATTTCAGCAGATTGGCACCGTACCAGCTGGGGATCATCAGCCCGATCAGCACAGGGTAGAACAGGGCGTACAGACCCACCGCCCCGGCCGCCATAGCGCCGGTCATGGCCCGGCCCCGGCGGACCAGGGGGCTGGAGAGCAGGTCGTCAAACACATGGCACAGGGCCAGCACCAGGAACACCACCGAGGGGAAGTAGTGGTAGCCAAAGGTGGTGCGGCCGATGGCGAACCAGGGCGCCAGCTGGGCCAGGTAGCCCACCACAATCACCAGGACCCGGCCGTCCAGCGCCGGGCGCTCCGGGATGCGCAGGCCCCGGAGGCGGTTGCTCCCCTCGATCACGGCCCGTACCAGCAGGGAGAGCACGGCCAGCAGGCCGCCCCAACAGAGCACTGGGTTTACAAACGCGCCGAAGGCCGCCTTGCTACCGGGGACAGACTCCCAGTCCAGGTAGTAGAGGATGGGCCGGGCGTCCACCAGCCACTGGTACCAGCGGGAGGAATAGGGGTGTACCGCATCCACCCCCTTGTGATAGGAGAGCATGTACTTCTGATTCTCCCACATGACGGAGATCAGATTCCCCAGGCCGGCGTCCCCCCGGGCCTGGGCGTAGGGCAGGTAGGACAGGGTATAGATCACCGCCGGGAGGACGATGAAGCAGAGCACTGAGAGGGCCAAAGTCCGGATGGTCCATTCCCTGGCATCCTCCGCCTGGGACGCCTGCTTCCGCTTGGGCTTCCCGGCGGGCCAGGCCCGGAGCTTGAGCCACAAACCGATAAAATAGAGGATCGCCAGGCCGATGCCGCCGTAGATCACCGTCCACTTGCAGGCCGCGCCGATCCCCCAGAAGAGCCCTGAGAGGACCAGGGGCGGCACGCCCTTTCGGAAGGGCGTCCCCGCCGGGAGGACCAGCCAGCGGTAGAGAAAGTAGTACATCAGCAGGATAAAGAAGACGGCGTAGGTGTCGATGGTGGCCAGCCGGGTCTGGGTCAGGTGCATGAAGTCGGCGGCGAAAAGGACGGTTCCGCAGGACGCCACCAGCGTCTTGCCGAACATATTTTTCAAAAACACGTACAGCAGCGGGAGCATGGCCACTCCGAAGAGGGTCCCCATAAACCGCCAGCCGAAGGGGGTCATGCCGAACATGCGGATGCCCAGGCCCAGAATGAGCTTGCCCAGGGGCGGGTGGGAGACCTCGTAGGGCGAGACCCCTTCGATGTGCTCCAGGGCGGTGCGGGGGTGGTAAATCTCGTCGAAATAGGAGGAGTTATACCAGGTGGAGTGCGCAGGCACGGTGTCCCCCTCGTCAAAGAGGGCGTCCGCGCCGCTGGCCGGAATGCCCTCCGTCCCGGCGGAGGCCGGGTGGACGTTCAGCCGCCCCTGAGGGTCCCGGCTCTCCCCGGCGGCGCTGCACAGGCCCAGCTCCCCCAGCTGGAGCACCGCCTGGCCGGAGTCCGGCAGGCCGGTGAGGCGCAGGAATTGGACCGTCACCGGCTCCTCCAGCGCAATCTCCCTCCACTTGAACAGGTCCACGTAGGTCTGGGCGAGGGAGAAACCCGCGTCCTCTCCGGGCTGGCTCCAGGTATAGCTGCCTTCCCCGCTGCCGGGGGCCAGGGAGCGCCACTCCGCTCCGTCGGCCGACACCTCCAGCCGGTAGGAGCCGGTGCCCAGACGGGAGTAGCACACCAGTCCGGTGAGCTCCACCGGCTGGGACAGGGCAACCGTCACCGGCACGCCGTCCTCCAGGCTCTGGTAGGTCTGGGGGGCGGTGAAGGAGCCCAGCTGGAAAAAGGCGGTGCAGGCGTAGGCTGCCGTGATCAGCAGCATGGGCAGGAAATCCCGCCGGACCATGGGGAAGCAGCGCTCTGGGAAGGCGAACCGGGGCAGCTTGCCTGTCCGGGCCTTGACCCAGGCCGTGGTACCCCGCCGGGGCCGGAGTCCGGCTGCCGCGCGCCAGTAGACGAAAAAGAACCACAGGATCAAAAAAACTGTGGCAATGGGAAAGAGAATGGTAGGCGTGATCGACACAAAAAAGCCGTTCATGGAAGCACCTCCGGGTGTTCAGTCCAAAAAGCCAGGGCCGGACCGCAGAACGGTCCGGCCCCTATTGTATTGCGTTTTCTCTCATTTGTCAAACTGCGGCATTTTATTTTCCTGGTTCAGGGAAAAACAGCACACAAAAAGCCCAAGCCTTTTGACACATAAGGATGAAATAGTACTTTTTCGACAAGCTGACAAAGAACTTGAAGCTTTTGAGCAGGGGGATAGTGTGAAAGGGGGGCGGAGCCCCCGCTTTCGCGTTTAAGAGTCCGCCCGCAGGCGACCGGTTTCGGCAAATTGCCGAAACCGGCTGTAGCCTGGCGATTTTATCGACAGGCTACAGGAAGCAGCGCCCAGGCGCTGCCTCCTTTTTTGCTATTTCTTCTTTTTCCGCTTCTCAAAGAAGGACTTGCCGGCGTCGTCGGAGGCCTCCACGGCCTCCCCCATGGCTGCGCCGAAGGCCCGCAGGGCCTCCTTCTGCTCCCGGCTCAGGCTCTTGGGCACCTGGACCTTGACGGTGACGAACTGGTCGCCCCGGCCCCGGCCGTTGACCGCTGGGATGCCCTTCCCCCGCAGGCGGAAGGTGGTGCCCCCCTGGGTCCCCTCGGGGAGAGTCCACTTGACGTTGCCGTCGATGGTGGGGATCTCCAGCTCGGCCCCCAGGGCCGCCTGGACAAAGGAGACCGTCTGCTCCAGATAGACCGAAGTGCCCTCCCGCTGGAAGCGGGGGTGGGGCCGGACGGTGACGCTGATGAGCAGATCCCCCGCCGGGCCGCCGTTCCGGCCCGCGCCGCCCTGGCCTCGGAGGGAGACCGCCTGCCCGTTGTCGATGCCCGCCGGAATATTGACGGTGATCTTCCGCTGGCGGCGGGTATTGCCCTCGCCGTTACAGGCCTTGCAGGGGCTGTGGATGATCTTGCCCGTGCCCCGGCACCGGGAGCAGACCTGGGTGGTGGAGAAGGAGAAGCCGCCGCCGCCCCGCTGGACCCGGACCTGGCCCGCGCCCCGGCAGTCGGGGCAGACCTCAGCCGTGGTCCCCGGCTCGCAGCCGGAGCCCTTGCAGGTCTCGCAGGGCTCGGTGCGGGTGAGGTTGATCTCCTTCTCGCAGCCGAAGGCGGCCTCCTCAAAGCTGATGGTGACCGAGGCCCGGAGGGTATCCCCCTTCTGGGGGCCGGTTCGGCGCTGGCCGCCGCCTCCGCCGAAGCCGCCGCCGAAAAAGGACCCGAAGATGTCGCCCAGGTCGATGTCCCCCATATCGAAGCCAAAGCCCCCGCCGCCGAAGGGCCCGCCGGGCCCGCCTGCGCCGAAGTTGGGATCCACGCCTGCGTGGCCGAACTGGTCGTACCGGGCCCGCTTGTCCTTGTCGGACAGGATCTCGTAGGCCTCGTTGACCTCCTTAAACCGTGCCTCGGCGGTCTTATCGCCCGGGTTCAGGTCCGGGTGGTACTGCTTGGCCAGCTTGCGGTAGGCCTTTTTGATCTCCTCGTCCGAGGCCCCCTTGGCCACGCCCAGGACCTCATAAAAATCTCGTTTCTGTTCCGCCATATCTCTTCACCCCTTGGCGAGGAATTGCAGTCTGTCAGACGAAAACGGCAGGCGGGGACCCGCCCCGCCGCCGTTTCCCGTTGCAGGCTCTTACTTCTTGTCGTCGTCCACGACCTCATAGTCGGCATCCACCACGTTGGGGTCGGTGCCGTTGGGACCGCAGCCGCCGCAGTCGCCCCCGCAGCCCGCGCCGCCCATGTCCGGACCGCCCTGGGGATTGCCGCCCGCCTGGGCGTACATCTTCTCCGCGATGGGGTAGAAGGCCTTGCTGGCCTCCTCGGTGGCGGCCTTAATGGCCTCGATATCGGTGCCCTTCATGGCGTCCTTCAGCTTGCTGAGGGCGGCCTCCACCGTGGCCTTGTCGTTGGCGTCCACCTTGTCCTTGGCCTCCTCCAGGGCCTTCTCGGTCTGGTAGATGACCTGGTCGGCCTGGTTGCGGACGTCCACCTCCTCCTTGCGCCGGGCATCCTCGGCGGCGAACTGCTCGGCCTCCTTGACGGCCTTGTCGATGTCCTCCTTGGACATGTTGGTGGAGGAGGTGATGGTGATGTGCTGCTCCTTGCCGGTGCCCAGGTCCTTGGCGGAGACGTTCACGATGCCGTTGGCGTCGATGTCAAAGGTAACTTCGATCTGGGGCACACCGCGGCGGGCCGGGGCGATGCCGTCCAGGTTGAAGCGGCCCAGGGTTTTATTATACTGGGCCATCTCCCGCTCGCCCTGGAGCACGTGGACCTCCACGCTGGTCTGGTTGTCGGCGGCGGTGGTGAAGACCTGGGACTTCTTGGCCGGGATGGTGGTGTTGCGCTCAATGAGCTTGGTCATGACGCCGCCCATGGTCTCGATGCCCAGGGACAGGGGGGTCACGTCCAGCAGCAACAGGCCCTTTACGTCGCCCACCAGCACGCCGCCCTGGAGGGCCGCGCCCATGGCCACGCACTCGTCGGGGTTGATACCCTTAAAGCCCTCCTTGCCGGTGAGCTTCTTGACGGCCTCCTGCACGGCGGGGATACGGCTGGAGCCGCCCACCAGCAGGACCTTGGCCAGGTCGTTCTGGCTGAGGCCCGCGTCGCTCATGGCCTGGCGCACGGGGCCGGTGGTGGCCTCCACCAGGTGGGCGGTGAGCTCGTTGAACTTGGCCCGGGTGAGCGTCAGGTCCAGGTGCTTGGGTCCGGTGGCGTCGGCGGTGATATAGGGCAGGTTGATGGCGGAGGAGGTGACGCCGGAGAGCTCGATCTTAGCCTTTTCCGCCGCCTCCTTCAGGCGCTGCATGGCCACCTTGTCGCTGGTCAGGTCGATGCCGGTATCCTTCTTGAACTCGGCGGCCATCCAGTCCATAACGCACTTGTCGAAGTCGTCGCCGCCCAGGCGGTTGTTGCCTGCGGTAGCCAGCACCTCGATGACGCCGTCGTCAATGTCCAGGATGGACACGTCGAAGGTGCCGCCGCCCAGGTCGTAGACCATGATCTTCTGGGCCTCTTCCTTGTCCACGCCGTAGGCCAGGGCGGCGGCGGTGGGCTCGTTGATGATGCGCTTGACCTCCAGGCCGGCGATCTTGCCGGCGTCCTTGGTGGCCTGGCGCTGGGAGTCGGTGAAGTAGGCGGGAACGGTGATGACCGCCTCGGTGACGGTCTGGCCCAGGTAGCTCTCGGCGTCCGCCTTCAGCTTCTGGAGCACCATGGCGGAGATCTCCTGGGGGGTGTAGTTCTTGCCGTCGATGCCCACCCGGTGGTCGGTGCCCATCTCCCGCTTGATGGAGGAGATGGTGCGGTCGGGGTTGGTGATGGCCTGGCGCTTGGCCACCTGGCCCACCATGCGCTCGCCGTCCTTGGAGAAGGCCACCACCGAGGGGGTGGTGCGGTTGCCCTCTGCGTTGGCGATGACGGCGGCCTCGCCGCCCTCCATCACAGAGACGCAGGAGTTTGTCGTACCCAGGTCGATACCGATAATCTTAGACATAGCAGTGTTCCTCCCAAAGTATTGTAAATTTATTTTTTACACAAGATTCAAACAGGGCCTAATTGGCCACCTTGACCATGGCGAAGCGGATCACCTTGCCGCCCGCTTGAAATCCGGCCTGGAACACCTCGACGATGGTGTTCTCTCCGGCGGCCTCGTCCTCCACGTGCATGACCGCGTTGTGGAGGTTGGGGTCGAAGCTCTCCCCCAGGGCGGGGATCTCCTCCACGCCCAGCTTGGCGAGGACCTCCCGCAGGCCGGACATGGTCATCTCCACGCCCTTTTTATAGGCCTCGTCGGCGGTCTCCTGCTTCATGGCCCGCTCCAGGTTATCGTAGACCGGCAGGAAAGCCAGTACTGTCTCGGCCTTGGCGGCGGCCCAGGCCGACTCCTTCTCCTTCTGGCTTCGCTTGCGGTAGTTGTCGTACTCGGCGGCCAGCCGGAGAAATTTCTCCTCCTGATCGGCCAGACCGGCCCTCAGCGCCTCCAACTCCCCGCCGGCGCTCTGGTCCTGGGGCGCCTCCTCGGGCGGGGTGTCCATCTCTGGGGCGGTATCGAGCTCCGGCTCTTCCGGGATACTCCGCTCCTGCTCCTGCTTGCTCATTGTCTTTCCTCCTATGTGCCGCCGTCCGGTCCGCCGCCGGGGAGCCCGCCCTGGCCGAACAGCCGGGCCAGCCCCTCCGCCAGGTAGGACAGACGGGCGGTAATTCTGGCGTAATCCATACGGGTGGGCCCCACCACGCCGATGACCCCCTGCATCCCGCCGCCGATGTCGTAGCGGGCGATCACCACGCTGGTGTCCTTCAGGGCGTCGGCCACGTTCTCCGGCCCGATGAGGATGCGCATGGGCTCGTTCTGGGGCACCGGGAACCGGGCCGGATCCCCCTCCTCCGACAGGTAGCGCATCAGGGTCTGGGCCTTCTCCAGGCTGCGGTACTCCGGGTGCTCCAGCAGATGGGTGAGCCCCGCGGTGTGAACCCGGCGGTGCTCCAGCTCCTCCAGCACCTCGATAGCGAAGGAGACCACCAGGCTGATGAGGCCGTAGGCCTCCCCGGCGGCGTGTTGGGCCACCCGCATCAGCTCCGGGGTGATCTCGTCCAGGGTCAGGCCGGTGAAGGTGGTGTTCAGCAGGGTGTTGAGCATTTGCAGCTGGGCCTCGGTCAGGTCGGAGGGCAGCCGGACCAGCCGGTTGCGGACCACGTTGGTATCGGTCATAACCACCACGATAAAGGCGTTGCGCTCCACCATCAGCAGATCAAAGCGGCGGATGGTAGTACGCTCCGACCCCGCCGACAGGGCGAAGGCGGGGTAGTTGGTGAGCTGGGAGACAATGCGCCCGGCCTCGTCGATCACCCGGTCCAGCTCCCGCATTTTCAGGTGCAGGGCCTGGTTGATGCGGTCGGTCTCCTGCATGGAGAGGCGGTGCTCCTCCATCAGCTCGTTGACGTACAGGCGGTACCCCTGGGGAGAGGGAATGCGCCCGGCGGAGGTATGGGGTTTCTCCAGCAGGCCCAGGGCCTCCAGATCCGCCATCTCGTTGCGGACGGTGGCTGGAGAAAAGGCCGTCTCCATGGCGTCTGCCACGGCCTTGGAGCCCACCGGCTCGGCCGTCTGAATATAGCTCTCGATGATGGCCCGCAGAATCCGTTTTTTGCGTTCGCTCAGCTCCATGGGCCGCCTCCTCCCGGGATTAGCACTCCATCCGCCAGAGTGCTAACGATAATGTACCACCGTCCCCTGAAAAAGTCAATAGTCCGCTTGTAAATTAAATATGAACGCAAAAACCGCCCGCCCCGGCCCGCTTTCCTCGCAGAGCTCCGCTGGGATTGCTAAACCGCCCTGCCAAGGGCCCTGAGGCGGCTTTTTTATAGGGTATTCCGACCTATTCCGCGGCCATTCCGCTCTTCTTGTGCAAATTCACCATAAAATCCGGCGAAATTTGCACGGAATTTTCTTTCGATTTTCCTTGCCTGTTGAGCCGGAACGCGGTATACTAATTACGTTCAAAGTATGTTAAAAAAATAACAAATTTCTCCCGCACATGGATTCCCAGAGCAACAGCGAAATAAAAGGAGGCAGGCCTTATGGCTTTCGTCAAGCTGGAAAAACAGGGACATGTAGGTGTCCTCACCATCGACCGTCCTGAAGCCCTCAACGCGCTGAACAGTCAGGTGCTCACCGATCTGGACGCCGCCATCGACGAGGTGGAGAATGACAGCGAAATCTACGTTGCCGTTCTCACCGGAGCGGGGCGCTCCTTCGTGGCCGGGGCCGACATCGGCGAGATGAAGGGCTTTTCTTCTGTGGAGGGCAAGAAATTCGGCGTCCACGGCGGAAACGTCTTCCTCAAGCTGGAGAATATGAGCAAGCCCGTGATCGCGGCCATCAACGGCTTCGCCCTGGGCGGCGGCTGTGAGCTGTCCATGTCCTGCGACATCCGTCTGGCCAGTGAGAAGGCCAAGTTCGGCCAGCCCGAGGTCGGCCTGGGCATCACCCCCGGTTTTGGCGGCACGCAGCGCCTGCCCCGCATCGTGGGCGTGTCCAAGGCCATGGAACTCATCCTCACCGGCAAGGTCATCGGCGCGGCTGAGGCCAAGGCCATCGGCCTGGTCAGCGAGGTCTATCCCCCCGAGGAGCTGATGCCCAAAGCCATGGAGCTGGCCAACGCCATCTGCGCCAACGCTCAGATCGCCGTGTGCGAGTCCAAGCGGTGCATCCGCATGGGGATGCAGACCGACATCCATACCGGCTCCGCCTTTGAGGCCGAGGCTTTCGGCGTCTGCTGCGGCACCGAGGACAAGGACGAGGGCATGGGCGCGTTCCTGGAGAAGCGCGCGGAGAAGAACTTTAAGAACAAGTAACCTCCTTTTTCCTGAAAGAAAAAGGAGGCAAAAAGAACTTTTGGCTCGCTCCGGACGTTGTGCGCAATCTGCCGTGTGCCGCCCGGTAACGGAGCACAAACGTTTTCGCCCGCCTTGTTCCAAAGGCGGCGGAGTCCAGAGGCGGCGCCTCTGACGGGCTTGGGCGGCGCCCAACCATCTTCGCGTTCCCAATCATCATCACATATATAACTGGAGGTACATTTGCCATGAAGAAAGTTGGTATCATTGGCGCAGGCACCATGGGCCAGGGCATTGCCAAGGCTTTCGCGCAGACCGAGGGCTTCACCGTCGCCCTGTGCGATATCAAGCAGGAGTGGGCCGACAACGGCAAGGCCAAGATTCAGAAGGGCTACGCCAAGCTGGTGGAGAAGGGCAAGATGGACCAGGCCAAGGCCGACGCCATCTGCAACGCCATCACCGCGGGCCTGAAGGAGGACCTGTGCGCCGACTGCGATCTGATTGTGGAGGCCGCCTTTGAGGACATGGGGGTCAAGCAGGCCACCTTCGGCGAGCTGGACAAGATCTGCAAGCCGGAGTGCATGTTTGCCTCCAACACCTCCTCCCTGTCCATCACCGAGATCGGCAAGGGCCTGAGCCGTCCCCTCATCGGGATGCACTTCTTCAACCCTGCCGACCGTATGAAGCTGGTCGAGGTCATCGCCGGGGCCAACACCCCCGCCGACATGGTGGCCAAGGTGGTGGCTATCTCTGAGGAGCTGGGCAAGACTCCCGTGCAGGTCAATGAGGCCGCCGGCTTTGTGGTCAACCGCATCCTGATCCCCATGATCAACGAGGCCGCTTTCATCAAGATGGAGGGCGTGTCCAATATCGCCGGCATCGACGCCGCCATGAAGCTGGGCGCCAACCACCCCATGGGCCCCCTGGAGCTGGGCGACTTCATCGGCCTGGACATCTGCCTGGCCATTATGGACGTACTGTATAAGGAGACCGGCGACGGCAAGTACCGCGCCTGCCCGCTGCTGCGGAAGATGGTCCGGGGCGGCAACCTGGGCGTCAAGTCCGGCAAGGGCTTCTACGTCTATAACGCCGACCGCACGAAGACCCCTGCCGACGAGGCGTAAGGGGCCAGACCCAGGCCTGGACCGCAGGAATAAATAAGGAGGTTACGATTTTATGGATTTCCATCTGTCCAAAGAGCAGCTCATGATTCAGAAGATGTACCGTGAGTTCGCCGAGAATGAGGTGAAGCCCCTGGCCCAGGAGGTGGACGAGGAGGAGCGCTTCCCCGAGGAGACTGTCAAGAAGATGGCCAAGCTGGGGATGATGGGCATCTACTTCCCCAAGGAGTACGGCGGCGCGGGCGCCGACGTGCTGTCCTATGTGATGGCCGTGGAGGAGATGAGCAAGGTCTGCGGCACCACCGGCGTCATCATCTCCGCCCACACCTCCCTGTGCGCCGCCCCTATCTTCGAGAACGGCACCGAGGAGCAGAAGAAGTACTACCTGCCCAAGCTGTGCTCCGGCGAGTGGATTGGGGCCTTCGGCCTGACCGAGCCCGGCGCGGGCACCGACGCCCAGGGCCAGCAGACCACCGCCGTGCTGGACGAGAAGGGCGAGAACTGGATCCTCAACGGCTCTAAGATCTTCATCACCAACGCGGGCTATGCCCACGTGTTCATCGTCATGGCCATCACCGGCGTCCGGGTGGACAAGAAGGGCCGCAAGAGCAAGGAGATCTCCGCTTTCATCGTGGAGCGCGACGACCCTGGGTTCTCCGTGGGCAAGCACGAGAAAAAGATGGGCATCCGCGGCTCCTCCACCTGCGAGCTGATCTTCGAGGACTGCGTCATCCCCAAGGACCGGATGCTGGGCAAGCAGGGCAAGGGCTTCGCTCTGGCCATGAAGACCCTGGACGGCGGCCGGATCGGCATCGCGGCCCAGGCCCTGGGCCTGGCCGAGGGCGCCATTCAGGAGACCATCGCCTACACCAAGGAGCGCGTCCAGTTCGGCCGGCCCATCGCCAAGCAGCAGAACACCCAGTTTGAGCTGGCCGACATGCACGCCCGCACCGAGGCGGCCAAGTTCCTGGTCTACTCTGCGGCCATGAAGAAGGAGAATCACGAGCCTTACAGCGTGGACGCCGCCATGGCCAAGCTGGTGGCGGCCGAGACCGCCAGCGATGTGACCCGCCGCTGCGTGCAGCTCTTCGGCGGGTACGGCTACACCCGTGAGTACCCGGTGGAGCGGATGATGCGCGACGCCAAGATCACCGAGATCTACGAGGGTACCAGCGAGGTGCAGCGGATGGTCATTTCCGGCGCCATCATGAAGTAAGGAACGGAGGGAATACGATTATGAAATTGATTGTTTGTGTCAAGCAGGTTCCCGATACGTCCGGGGTTGTGGCGGTGAAGGAGGACGGCACCATGGACCGTGCGGCCATGGACACCATCACCAACCATGACGACCTGGCCGCTGTCGAGGCCGCGCTTCAGATTAAGGACGCCACCGGGTGCAAGGTGGTGGTCATCTCCATGGGTCCCCCGCCTGCCGAGGGGATGCTGCGCGAGCTGCTGGCCCGCGGCGCGGACGAGGCCGTGCTGGTCTCCGCCCGTGAGTTCGGCGGATCCGATACCTACGCCACCAGCCAGATCCTGGCCGCCGCCATCAAGAAGGTGGGCGTGGAGGACGACGACGTGATCCTCTGCGGCCGGCAGGCCATCGACGGCGACACCGCCCAGGTGGGCCCCCAGATCGCCGAGAAGCTCCATGTACCCCAGATCTCCTACGCCGCCGACATCAAGGTGGAGGGCAAGTCCGTCACCGTCAAGCGTCTGCTGGAGGACGGCTACATGACCCTGAAGGTGCAGACCCCCTGCCTCATCACCTGCGTCAAGGAGCTGAACAACCCCCGCTACATGAGCGTGGGCGGCATCATGGAGTGCTACCAGAAGCCCCTGGAGGTCTATAACTACGAGACTCTGAAGGACGATCCCCTCATCGACGTGGACACCATCGGCCTGAAAGGCTCTCCCACCAATGTGTACAAGTCCTTCTCTCCCCCGGTGAAGGGCGCCGGTATGATGATGGAGGGCGCCGACAAGGCGACTGTGGAGCAGCTGGTCTCCATCCTCAACGACAAGCACATCATCTGATTGAAAGGAGAGCAAGAGAATGGCTTTTGATAGTAAGGACACCGCCGCCTTCAAGGGCGTGTGGGTTTTCTGTGAGCAGCGCGAGGGACAGATCATGAGCACCTCCTACCAGCTGCTGAGCGAGGGCCGGAAGCTGGCCAACGACCTGGGCGTGGAGCTGTGCGGCGTGGTGCTGGGCAGCGGCGTCAAGGAGGAGTACATCAAGGCCCTGGGCGGCTACGGCGCCGACCGGGTGTACAACTGCGACCACCCCCTGCTGAAGGACTACACCACCGACGCCTACACCAAGGTCATCTGCGACCTGGTGGAGGACAAGAAGCCCGAGATCTTCCTCATCGGCGCCACCAACATCGGCCGTGACCTGGGCCCCCGCTGCGCGGCCCGGCTCCACACCGGCCTGACCGCCGACTGCACCCACCTGGATGTGGACGTGGCCAAGTACAAGGAATTCTTGAAGACCACCTCCACCATCGACGTGGACAACACCGTGTTCGAGGAGAACACCAACCTGAAGATGACCCGTCCCGCTTTCGGCGGCCACCTGATGGCCACCATCATCTGCCCCCGGTTCCGTCCCCAGATGTCCACCGTGCGCCCCGGCGTCATGCAGACTCAGGAGTTCGACCAGGCCCACGCGGACAAAACCGTCATTGAGCAGGTGGATGTGAAGCTGGAGGCCGGCGACATCAACGTGGAGATCGTGGAGATCGTGAAGGCCGCCAAGCAGATGGTGGACCTGATCGGCGCCGACGTGGTGGTCTCTGTGGGCCGCGGCATCAGCAAGGACCCCGAGAAGGGCATCGCCCTGGCTCAGGAGCTGGCCAACGCTCTGGGCGGCGTGCTGGGCTCCTCCCGCGCCTGCGTGGACGCGGGCTGGATCACCGCCGATCATCAGGTGGGCCAGACCGGTAAGACCGTCCATCCCCGCATCTATGTGGCTCTGGGCATCTCCGGCGCCATCCAGCACAAGGCCGGTATGCAGGACTCCGAGTGCATCATCGCCGTGAACAAGAATGCCGACGCCCCCATCTTCGAGGTGGCGTCCTACGGCATCGTGGGCGACCTCTACAAGGTCACTCCCATGCTCACCGAGGCCATCAAGGCCGCCATGGCGGCCAAATAAGACCAGACAGGGACTTGGGTTTTGCGCTCCCGTTCCCGTCCGCAGTGCGCCCCGGCGCCTGTGGGGCGGCGGCGCTCACCATATGCCTGAGCGGTTTTCCAGGGACGGCGCGATTTCGGTCGCGCCGTCTCTTTTTGTCCGCCCCCTCTCCCCTGTGCCGCACAAATCCAAAATGCCTGCGGGCGCCCCGGCCTGTGCTCACAGGGGCGCCCGCAGGCATTTGACATGATGCAGAGATCAAGGCCGGAAGTCCGCCCGGACCTTTTTCTGTTAAGAGAAGGGATCGAAGACCATGGTGGCAAAGTAGTCCTCCGGGGTCTCGGCCCGGCGGATGAGCCGGACTGAGCCGTCCTCCCGGAGCAGCAGCTCGGCGGAGCGGAGCTTGCCGTTATAGTTATAGCCCATAGAGTAGCCGTGCGCCCCGGTGTCGTGAATGACCAGGAGATCCCCGCGCTCGATCTGCGGGAGCAGCCGGTCCACGGCGAATTTGTCACAGTTCTCGCACAGGGAGCCCACCACGTCATACTTGTGGTCACAGGGGGCCTCCTCCTTGCCCATGACGGTAATATGGTGGTAGGCGCCATAGATGGCGGGGCGCATCAGGTTGGCGGCGCAGGCGTCCACGCCGATATACT
>CANSQX010000054.1 GCA_947649225.1 uncultured Flavonifractor sp. | reverse complement strand
CCAAGCAGTCCGCCCCCAGCGCCGCGCCCACCCCCACCCCGGCGGCCGCCTCTACGGCTCCCCGGCCTAGCGCCGCCCCCACGCCCACCCCGAAGCCCGACGGGGCGCGGCTTGAGCCGGACCCCCGGGTGCTGGGCGCTGTGATTGCTGTAGCTGCCCTCCTCGCAGCGCTGCCGCTGGGGCGCTCCCTGCTCAAGCGGCGGCGGGCGGCCCGGTTCCGGGACCCGGACCCCAACCGGAGCGTCATCTGGATGTACCGCTGCCAGCTCCGCCTGGGCCGCTGGGGCACGCCCATGGACCCGGAGCTGGAGACGCTGGCCCAGAAGGCCAAATTCAGCCAGCACATCCTCACGGAGGACGAGCGGGCCCGGGCGCTGGCCGCGCTGCGCCGGACTGCCGGGGAGACCGCCGCCCGCCTGCCCCGCTGGAAGCGCCTCCTCTTCCGCTATCTCTGGGATCTGGAGTAGGCGCCACTTGGTAAATGGAAACAAAAAACAGCCTGGAGGGTTTTGGCCCTCCAGGCTGTTTCAGGCTGTCGATAAAATCGCCGGCCTGAAGCCGGTTTCGGCGATTTGCCGAAACCGGACATGGACTGGTGCGCCCAGTCCGAGACCTGATCCCGGTCTGCATAGGCGCTCAGGCCGGCCTTCTCGGGGATCGGGGGCGCGCCGTGCTCCGCCTCATAGAGGAGATCCACCGGCCAGACCTTGGTGTACGCGATTGGGACCACCAGGGTCCTGCTGAAATCCACCGCCCGCGCATGAGGGCGGGCCCGCCGCAGAGATAGCGGTCCCCGGGGGCCAGCACCGCCGCCCCGGGATAGCTTCAGCCTGCCACAAAGCTGGGGAACAGGCAAGTCCGGCGGTCAGAGGACCCGGAGCGGCGGGCCGTCCAGGGCGATCACCCGGTCGCACCGCTCCACCACGGCCCGTTCGTGGCTGGAGAGCACCACGGGGATCCCCAGCGCCCGGATCCGGTCCAGGATGCGGGCCATGCGGGCCTCGTCCACCCCGGTGAAGGGCTCGTCCAGCAGCAGGCAGTCCCCGCCGCAGGCCAGGACCCGGGCCAGAGCCAGCCGCCGCCCCATGCCCCCCGACAGAGCGGGGGGATAGGTAGGGGCCTCCCCCTCCAGCCCGGCCAGGGCCAGCCAGCGGGGGACCTCCTCCCGCCGGTCCCGGGGCAGCACGTCGGCGATGTGCTGGGCGCAGGTGCGCCAGGGGAGCAGCCGGTCCTCCTGGAAGAGGATCACCGGGCGGTCCAGACCGGAGACCGTCCCCCCCTCCGGGGCCTGGAGCCCCGCCAGCACCCGCAGCAGCGTGGTCTTGCCGCAGCCCGAGGGGCCGGACAGGGCGGTGATCCCCGCCCGGGGGAGTTCCAGGGAAAAGCCGTCCAGTACCCGTTTTTCTCCATAACGGACCGTTATATTTTCACAGGATATCACGGATTCCGCCCCCTTCCCAGGCGGCGGAGGGCGGCCCCCAGGGCGTACTCCAGCAGCAGGCTCAGGAGAATCACCACAATGGTCCAGGCGAAGAGCTCGGGCATCTCCAGGGTGATCTTGGCCCCGTACAGCCGGGAGCCGATGGCCAGCCGGGGCTGGCAGAGGACCTCGGCGGCCACGCCGGACTTCCAGGCCAGGCCCAGGGCGGTGCTGCACCCGCTGGCGAAGTAGGGGAGCACCGAGGGGATGTACACCAGCCGCACGGTCCTCCCCCGGGAGAAACGGTAGGCCCGGGCGGCCTCCAGCAGGAGGGGGCTGGTCTCGGCGATGCCCCGGCTCACGTTGGACCACAGCACGGGGAGGACCATCAGGGCGGCAATAAGGGTGGGGACCCGGCCGGTGGGGGCCCACAGCAGCACCAGCATGATGAAGGAGGCCACCGGCGTGGCCCGGATCACCTGGATGGCCGGACTGAGGAGCCGCCTGGCCCAGGCCGAGGCCGAGGTCAGCACGGCCGCCGCCGTCCCCAGGGCTACCCCGGCGGCGAAGCCCCCGAAGATCCGCCCCAGGCTCACGGCGGCGTTGGCCCAGAAGGCCCGCGTGGCCCCCAGCCGCAGCAGGGTCCGGGCCACCTGGACCGGCCCGGGGAGCAGCAGCAGGCTGCTCCGCCCCAGGGCCCGGTCCAAGAAAAAAGCCGCGAGCTGCCATACCCCCAGCCAAAAGGCCAGGGGTATGACAACGCGGCGGAATTGTTCTGCGGCTCGACTACGAAATGTAGTAGAAATCGTCATCGGGAATGGCCCCTCCAATCGAAGTGGGGTCGGCGGCGTAGAGCACCTCGTAATAGCTCTGGATGTCCCGCAGGTCCACGCCGTCCACATAGACCAGGTTGGCCTGGGGGATGGCGGCCCTGGCCACCGCAGCCTTGGGGACGATCCCGTACTGCTCCATCAGGGCGGCGGCCTCCTCCGGATTGTCGTTGGCGTAGGCGATGGAGGCGGCGTAGTCGGACAGAATGCCGGACACCAGCTCCCAGTTGTTCTCCAGCCACGCGGTGCGGGCCACCAGACAGCCCATGGTGAAGAGGCCGGGTGCCTCGGCGGCGGCCCAGGCGTCGTTCAGGTCCACCGCGTCCCGCACGTCCTGATTCTGGAGCATGACGCTGGTGGCGGCGGGCACCGGGAGCATGGCCAGCTCCGCCTGGCCGGAGGCCATCAGAGCCACCACCTCGTCGCTGGCCCGCCACTCAATGGTCACATCCTGGCCGGGGGTGAGGCCGTTCTGCTGGAGCAGGTAGTGGAGCGCGTACTCGGGATTGGCCCCCTGGCCGGTGGCGTACAGGGTCTTGCCCGCCAGATCGGACAGACTGTGGACGGAATCCCCGTTCTCCAGGATGTGGAGGACCCCCTTGGTGTTGAGGGCCAGCAGAGTGACGCCCCCCTCGGTCTTGTTATACAGGGTGGCGGCCAGGTTGGTGGGCACGGCGGCCAGGTCCAGCTCCCCGTTGACCAGCTTGGGCACGATGTCGTTGGCCGGGTCGGCGCCCAGGGTCACCTCGTACCGGAGGAGGGTGCCGTCGTAGGTCCCCGCCTCCACCTTGGCGGCATCGGCGTCGTTGTCGGCCAGGAGCTTGGCCGCCCCCATGCCGGTGGGGCCCTTCAGCAGGCCCAGACGGATGATGCGGTAGCGGTTGATCGCATCGGGGGGCGGGGTCTCGTCCTCCGGGGTGGGCGCGGGGGTGGGATCGGCCGGAGGGGCGGCCGTGGGCGCAGGAGTAGGTGTGGGCGTGGGATCGGCGGCCTCCTGACCGCCGGCACAGCCGGCCGCCAGGGCCAGCAGCAGCGCCAGACTCAGGGCCGACGCCGTCCATTTCTTCCAGATCTTCATCGTATCCATCCTTTCTTGGTGAGGGCTTACAGGCGCCGGAGCAGATCGGGGTCCAGGAGCCGGATGGTCCGGCCGGTCCGCTCCACCGCCCCCGCCGCCGTCAGGGCGTCGAAAGCCCGGTAGAGGGAGGCGCGGCTCACGTGGAGCCGCTTGGCCAGCACGGTGGCGGGACAGTCCAGCTCCACCGGGCCGCCCTCCGGCTGGGCCAGCAGGTATTGGGCCAGCTTCCGCCCGGCGCTCCCGGCGGTGAGCCCGTCGATCTTGCCGGTGAGGAAGCGGATCCGGTCCGAGAGGTAGGCGATATAGCTGCGGGCTGCCGCCGGACAGGCCGCCAGCCGCTCCTCCACCAGCGCCTGGGGGAAGAGGAGCACCCGGCAGGGCGAGCGGGCGGTGAGGGTGGAGGCGTAGTCCTCCGCCTTCCCGAAGAGGGCGGCTGCCCCGAACAGCGCCCCCGGGCCCAGAACGCTGACAATCAGCACGCCCTTGTTGACCTGCACCGTCCCGGAGAGCAGCAGCCCCAGGCACCGCTGGAACTGCCGGGGGGTGTAGATCGCCGCCCGCCTGGGGTACACGGCCGGGATGCAGCGGGGGTCGTTCAGCCAGCGGTCCAACTCCTCCGCCGGGAGATCCCGGAAAAAGACGCTCTCTGCCGCCAGGGCCCGCACCCAGGCGCACTCCACCTCCCGATCCATAGCTCCGCTCCTTTCTCTCTGAAATTGTCTCATCTGACACAACTAATATAGAGGATTTTCCGGGAAGTGTCAAGGACTTTTTCCTCGATTTGGACCAAAGGGGCGCGCACGGCATAGAATAGGGCGTCCATTCCAACGAACGAACGGAGGTTATGAAGATGGCGAGACAAACCTGCCGGACCTGCTGGGAGCAGGCCCAGCGCCGGGCTGCGGCCGTGCTTGCCCAGGGGAGCGGGGCGGGCGCAGGGAGGACCCAGGCCCCGGCGTCCGCCCCCCTGGAGGAAGAGGAGCCCATGAACCGCTACATACACACCATTCCCTGCGCCGCCGCCCGGTGCGCCGCCCAGGGCGAGTGCAGGGAGGTACAGGCCTCTCTGGAGCGGGTGCTGGAGGGGATGGCCTACCAGAACCAGCTGCTGGCCGACCTGCTGGGGGCGGTCAACGGCCTGACCGCCGCCCTGCTCAGCGTCCGGAACCGCACGGGCAATTCTTAAAATAAAATAAACTTTCCCCCATTTTTCTTGCCCCGGGAGACAGGGTTTGCTATACTGAACCCCGTTGACACTCTGCAAAAGAGAAAGGAGCGTGCTCCCGTGGCAGGAAAGCGAGCAAGGCCCCGGCCCGCCCGGCGGGCCGGACGGGCGCTCTACCGGACGGTGGTGGTTCTCTCGGCGGTCGTGGTGGTCCTCTACGGCCTGTACCGCTACCTGACCCGGCCCCCCGAGGTGGCCGCCGGGCCCCCCATTCCCCCTGCCGGGGCCGTCCCCGGAGGACCCCAGGCCCTTCCGGACGCCGGTGCCCCTGTCCGGAGGGACTATACCTACACCTTCCTCCTGGCCGCCACCGACCAGTCCAGCGGCAACACCGACACCATGATGGTGGCCACCTACGACACGGTCAACCAGACAATCGGCATGGTCTCCCTCCCCCGGGACACCATGATCGACGGGGTCCGCGCCTCCGACGGCTACCGCTTTTACAAGCTCAACAGCATGTACGCCATGAACGGCATCGACGCCCTGCGGGAGGAGGCCGGGCGGATCCTGGGCTTCCCCATCGACTTCTACGTGAAGATCAACACCCGGGGCTTTGTGGAGCTCATCGACGCGGTGGACGGCATCGACTTCGACGTGCCGGTCTACATGAACTATACGGACCCCACCCAGGATTTGCGCATCCGCTTCGACCCGGGGATGCAGCACCTGAGCGGGACGGACGCGCTGAAGGTGGCCCGCTGCCGACAGAACTCCGACGGCCCCGGCGCCTACCCCCACAACGTCTACGACGCCTACCCCAACGCCGACATCGGCCGCACCGAGACCCAGCGCAATCTGGTCTTCGCCGTGCTGAAAAAGGCGATCTCCCGGCCCCAGAACTTCCCCACCTATATCAGTATTTTTACCGAAAATGTGGAGACCAATCTCACCGCCTCGGATCTGGCCTATTTTGCCTCCAAGGCCGTGGAGCTGGACTTCTCGTCCGGAGTCTCCACCGCCGTGCTCCCCGGAGACGGCCTGGTCACCTACCACGGCTGGACCTACTGCTACCAGCTCTACCCCGACCAGGTGCTGGAGATCGTCAACACCCAGGGCCTCAACCCCTACACCGGGGACATTACGGCGGACATGCTCCATATTACCCAAAAATGAGAAACAGACAGCGGTATGCGCCTGCTGCGGCGCATACCGCTGTGCTTGTTTCTGATACGATTTCTCGCTCCAGCTTTTTCTTTCAGGAAAAAGGATCAGGCCAGCAGATCGGGGCCGGGCAGGTCCATCTGCCGCTTGCGGGCGGCGGAATAGGCCAGCTTTTGGGACAGGGTGCCGGCGTCCGCCGCCGCCAGGGTGTCCCGGTAGGACTGGAGATTTTCCAGCAGCCGGTCCAGCACCTCCAGCAGGGCGGGGGTGTTCATGCTGAACAGCTCGGTCCACAGCCCCACGTCCAGGGCGGCCACCCGGGTGCAGCCCCGGAAGGAGCTCCCCTCAAACCCCTTGCAGGAGAACAGCCGCTGGTCGTCGCACACCGACACGGCGATGATGTGCATCATCTGGCTGGTGTAGGCGATCATGGCGTCGTGGGCCTCCGGGGTGGTTTTATATACGTCCTTGCAGCCCAGGTGGGCGGCCATGCGCTCCATCAGGGCGATGTGGGCCGGGGTGCTGGTCTCCCGGGGGGTGAGGATCAGGTGGGAGTCCCGGAACATGTCCCCAAAGGCGTGCTCAATGCCGGAGAACTCGGTGCCCGCCATGGGGTGGCAGCCGATGAAGTCCACCTCGGGAGGCAGCACCTCCGCCCCCGCCATAACGGTGGTCTTGATGCCGCACACGTCGGTGACCAGGGCCCCGGGCTGGAAGCGGTCCCGGTACTCGCTTAAAAAGCGGACGATCCCCCGGGGGTGGAGGGCCAGAATCACCACGTCCGCCCCGGGGATCACTGCCCCGGCGTCCTCCGTGACCCGGTCCGCCACCCCGTGCTCGGCGGCGAAGCGCAGGGTGGGCTGGGACACGTCCACCCCCACAATCTCGTAGTCCTCAAAGCCCCGCAGGGCGATGGCCAGGGAGCCCCCGATGAGGCCCAGGCCCACCACGGTAATGGTCTTTTTCATGCAGAAGCCCTCCGCTTACAGCGTCCGGCCCAGGCAGGCGGCCAGGGGGCGCAGGCGGTCCATCAGGTGATCGAAGTCCGCGGGCGTGATGGACTGGGCCCCGTCGCACAGGGCGTTTTTCGGGTCGTTGTGGACCTCCACAATGAGGCCGTCGGCCCCGGCGGCCAGGGCGGCCATGCTCATGCGCTCCACCATCCACGCCTTGCCGCAGGCGTGGGAGGGGTCCACCACCACCGGCAGGTGGGAGAGCTGCTTCACCGCCAGCACGGCGGAGAGATCCAGGGTGTTCCGGGTGAAGGTCTCGAAGGTGCGGATGCCCCGCTCACAGAGGATCACCTGGTCGTTGCCCCCGGCCATGATATACTCGGCGGACATGAGCCACTCCTCAATGGTGGAGCTCAGGCCCCGCTTGAGGAGGATGGGCTTGGTGGTCTTGCCCAGCTGCTTCAAAAGGTCGAAGTTCTGCATGTTCCGGGCCCCCACCTGGATCACGTCCACGCACATCTCGAACATCTCCACGTTGTCGGTGGACATGATCTCGGTGACAATGGGCAGGCCGGTGACCTGCCGGGCCTCCTGAAGGAGCTTGATGCCGTCGGTGCCCATGCCCTGGAAGGCGTAGGGGGAGGTGCGGGGTTTGTACGCGCCCCCCCGGAGGGCGGCCGCCCCGGCGGCCTGCACCGCCTGGGCCACCCCCACGATCTGGCTCTCGCTCTCCACCGAGCAGGGGCCCGCGATGACCGCCAGGCGCTCTCCGCCCACGGCGGCCCCGTTCCCCAGGCCGATCACCGTGCCGGCGGGGTGGTACTTGCGGTTGGCCTTTTTATAGGGCTCGGTCACCCGCATCACCCGGTCCACGCCGGGCAGCAGGGAGACCTTCTCCTGGTCGATGCCCGCCGCGTTGCCCTCGGCGCCCAGAATCGTGGTCTCGTCGCCCTTGGACACCATGACCTTGACGCCGCCCTCCTCCATGGCCCGGATGGCGGACTCCAGCTGCTCCGGGGTGAAGCCCGGCTTCATAATGACTACCATAGTGCGTTCCTTCCTTTCCCAATGGCCGGCCCGCCGGCCGGATCCCGGATAGCGTTTGGATTTTGCGGTGAAAAAAACCGCGGCGGCCCAAACGGGGCCGCCGCGGTGTCAGGATCCCTGAGAATCCGCCGTGGACCAGCCGGTTATGGGCACGCAGAACAGCCGCTACCAAAATAATAGCGGGCATAGGCGTATCCATAACCGGTGACGCTGCGGAACATGGGGCATCCGTCCTTTCACGTTTGTATGTACTTTAGCACTTTTGGGCGGTGAAGTCAAGAGGTTTCTTTTGCGCCGGGCCGCACCGGCAAACCGGAGGAAACGGCTCAGATCCACCATCTGGGCGTCAGTGCACCGAGCGTAACGATCTCCTCCTTGTCCCAATCAAGCAGCACTTCAATATCTTGATAGCGATCGGGCATAAGCTGAACCATCAATTCCCGGCAGGCGCCGCACGGAGCGCCCGGTTTGCCATCCGGCATGATTGCGAGCACTTTTCGGATCTCCTGTTCGCCGTTGGTTATCATGTTAAAAATGGCGTTTCGTTCCGCGCAGATGCCCAAGGTGGAGCAGGTATCCACGCAGACGCCCGTGTATATGGTTCCGGATGCGGACAGGATTGCGGCGGCAACGCCCCCTGCATCGACATAATCCGACAGCTTCCTCCCGTTCTGCACGGCTCTTGCAGCCTGAAGCAGCTGTGTCCATATCTGTTCCATATCAGGCTCACACTCCTTACTAATCAGCTCCGGCTTGCCGTCCGAATGAGATCGGAGGCGTTCTTCCGGCGCTTCTCTCCGGGGCCGGGCTTATTTTCTATTTGAATTCCTACCGTTCCTGTGGTAAAATAGAAAAAATACGTCCAGGGGGCGATTTGCGATGAAAATTTCCACCAAGGGCCGCTATGCCCTGCGCCTGATGCTGGATCTGGCGCTGCACAGCAGCGGGAGCGCCATCCCGCTGAAGGAAGTGGCCGAGCGGCAGGAGATCTCCGATAAATATTTGGAGCAGATTGTCACCCAGCTCTCCCGGGCGGGGCTGGTCCGCAGCGTCCGGGGGGCGGGGGGCGGCTACCTCCTCACCCGCACCCCGGAGGAGTACCCCGTGGGGGAGATTCTCCGGGTGCTGGAGGGCAGCCTGGCTCCGGTGAGCTGTGCAGACGGCGCGGGCTGCTGCGCCCGGGCCGGCCGCTGCGTCACCATGGAGGTCTGGCAGGAGATCCGGGCCGCCGTGGCCGGCGTGGTAGACCATATGACGCTGGCCGATCTGGTGCGCCGCTACCATGAGAAGTGCGCCGGCGGCGCGCAGGCGTGTACATAGGCTACAGGAAGAACTCCGGCTCCAGCCGGGCCCGGCACTTGAGGGCGAAGCCCTCCCGGGCGGCCGTGTAGACCGGACCCCGGAAGGCCCGGGCGTTCTGGGGACAGACCCGGATACAGGCCGCGCAGGCGATACACCGGTCCTTCCCGCTCTCCCGGGGGCGCGCGGGGGAGATGGCCCCGGCGGGGCAGATCCGGGCGCAGGTCCCGCAGGCGGTGCAGCGCTCGCCGGCGCTGGGGCGGAAAGGCACCCCCATGGGCTTCCGGTAGGGGGAGCGGCCGGGGAGCGCCAGCCGCCGGAAGGGGGCCTCCGCCCGTTCCGCGCAGGAGCGGGCAAAGGCGTCCAGCTTCTCCAGATCGGCCCCGTCGGGGCGGCCCTGGGCCGTATTGGGGAAGATGGAGTGCTGAGCCACCACCGCGGCGGCGGCGATCACCTGGAAGCCGTTTTCCTCCAGCAGATCCCGCAGCTCCAGCAGGGCGTCCTCATAGGCCCGGTTGCCGTAGACCGCCAGGGCCACTGCCGGAGTGCTGTCTCCCCGGAGCCGCCGCAGCCGCTCCGCGCCGATGGCCGGAATGCGCCCGGCATAGACCGGAGCCCCCGCCACCAGCAGGGCGTCCTTGGAAAGTACGATCTCCTCCTGGGGTGGGGCCTCGACCAGATCATAGACCGCAGCGGCAGGCCCCAGGCCCAGACCCACCCGCTCCACGGCCCGCCGGGTAGTCCCGGCGGGGCTGAAATAGGCCAGATGTACGGTGCGTTCCGTCATACTGTCCGCCTCCTTCACACGATTTCTCTGCCTCTATCATGCGCCGGACCGGCGGGTTTGTCAAGGTCCGGCGGAGAGAAACAGCCCGCGCATGGCTTCATCCATGCGCGGGCTGTTTGGCGCTGTTCCATGTTCCGCCGGTTGCTGCCCGGCGGAACGCCGGGGGGCACAGAGCTTTGGCAGCGTGCAAGCGCTTTTTGGGGGAGGTTTTTCGTTCAAGAAATAAAGCTCAGAACAGGGGGACGACGGCGCCCTCGTAGGTGCTCTCGATATAGTCCTTGACCTCCGGGCTCTGGAGCGCGGCGGCCAGGGCCTGGATGGCGGGATCGTCCTCCCGGCCCTCCTTGACGGTGAGTACGTTCACGTAGGCGGTGGCGGCCTCGCCCTCGGCAGACTCCACAGCCAGGGCGTCGGAGATCTTCAGCTTCGCGTCCAGCGCGTAGTTGCCGTTGATGACCGCCATGTCCACATCGGCCAGACGGACGGGCAGCTGGTTGGCCTCCAGCTCCACAATCTCCAGGTTCTTGGGGTTCTCGGCAATATCGGCCTTGGTGGCGGTGATGCCCGCGCCCTCCTTGAGGGTGATCAGCCCCTCCTGCTCCAGCAGCAGCAGGGCCCGGGCCTCGTTGGTGGTGTCGTTGGGGACGGCGATCTGGGCCCCGTCGGCCAGATCAGCCAGAGCGGCGGTCTTGCCCGGGTACAGGCCCAGCGGCTCGTAGTGGATTCCGGCGGCGCTGACCAGGTGGGTGGAGTCGCTGGCGTTGAACTCGTTCATGTAGGTGATGTGCTGGAAGTAGTTGGCGTCCAGGGAACCGTCCTCCACGGCCAGGTTGGGCTGGATGTAGTCGTTGAAGACCACGATGTCCAGAGTGATGCCCTCCTTGGCCAGGAGTTCCTTGACCACCTCCAGGATCTCGGCGTGGGGGGCGGGGGTGGCGCCTATCTTGAGGGTCACGGCGTCCCCGGCCGGGGGATTTTCGGGGGCGGTGGTCTCGGGGGTCCCGGCATCCGCGGGAGGCGGGGTGGCGGCGGAGCCGCCGGCGCCGTTTCCGCCGGAGCAGCCGGCCAGCAGCGTGCCGGCCAGCACACCGGTGAGGAGCAGAGCACTCAGCTTCTTCATGGGTTCATTTCTCCTTTTTTCATTCATTATGTGAACCGTTGTGACGGAGTTCACCGGGGGCGCGCCTGCGCGGCGGGCGCCCCATTTCTTCCCGAAGAAATGGGGGAAAGAAGGTCCAGGGCTCCGCCCTGGACCCGGCCTCGCGTGCACGGGCTTCCGCAAGCCGGGCTTCCGCGGTGATGCGGCGGCGGAGCCGCCCGCGCTGATGGGGGACGGCCGCCTGTTTATGCCTGCGGGGGCGGAGGTGCAGGCCTGGGATCCGGGTGGGAGCACGCAGGGAGGAATGTCTCGGGCCTGGGTCTGCTGCACGCCGGGGCCGGGGGGAGGGCGGGGGCAAAAAAACGTCCTTGACGGCTGAACGCACGTCAAGGACGACAGCATAACGCTTCGTGGTACCACCTTGCTTCATTCCGCCCTCGCGGACGGGACCTTATGGAGTACAGCTTCCGATACTCCTGCGCGATGACGGGCGCCCCCGTCGCAGCCTGTGCGGACCCATCTGCCCGCAGTCGGTGCGCAGCTCCAAGACCATGTTCCGTGCAGCCATCCGCACCCCTTTCCAGCATACCGGGGCTCTCTGTGCCGTACCTCCGCACGTACTCTTCTCTTCCTCGCCTTTGTAAGCGGTATTTGATTGGTGCCTAGTTTACTACGGGAAAGCCGATTTGTCAAGTGGGAAAAAGATGTTAAATTCTTTCAGAACCCCGCTTCCCGCCGGCGGCATCTTGCCTGGTCGCCTTCATCCGGCGCTTCCGGCCCACGCGGGTGATCCGCTTGTCCAGCCGCACCGCCGTGCGGGTGCCCGCCGACTGGAAGATCTGGACCAGCACCACCAGCACCACCACCGACACCCAGAGAATGACGTTCATCCGGCGCTGGTAGCCCAGGTTCAGGGCCATGGAGCCCAGACCGCCCCCGCCGATGGCCCCCGCCATGGCGTTATAGCTCAGGATGGTGATAAAGGCCGTGGTGAAGCCGGAGATGAGCGAGGGGCGGCTCTCGGGGAGCATCACCTTCCAGATGATCTGGAAGGGGGAGCAGCCCATGGCCTGGGCGGCCTCTACCACGCCTTTGTCCACCTCCCGGAGGGAGGCCTCCACCAGCCGGGACACAAAGGGGAAGGCCGCCACCACCAGTGGGATGATGCTGGCGGGGGTGCCGATGCTGGTGCCCAGGATCAGCCGGGACAGGGGGATCACCAGCACCATCAGGATCAGGAAGGGCACCGAACGCAGCAGGTTGATCACCACGTTCAGCACGTTCAGCACGGGCCGGGGCAGGGGCCGGACGCCCCCCTCCTCGCCCACCACCGTCAGCACCCCCAGGGGCAGGCCGATCACGTAGGCGAAGACGGTGGCGATGACGGTGGCATAGAGGGTCTCCCAGATGGCAAACAAGAGGCCGTCCTTGGTCAGCAGCAGCAGCCGCTGGACCTCCGGGTGGTTCAAAATCTCAGACATGGTAGTTCTCCACCTCCTCTACGGTGACGTCCTGCTGGGCCTTTAAGTAGCTGACGGCCTTGGCGGCCTCGGCATCGTCGTCGGGCAGGCCCAGGAGGATATAGCCATAGGCCCGGCCGTCCACGTTCTTGGTCTCGGCCCCCAGGATGTTGGCCTTCACCCCGCAGTCGATGGCCAGGCAGGCGATCAGGGGCTGATAGGCCGTGCCGCCATGGAAGACCAGCCGGACGATGTGGCTGCCCGGGAGCTGGCGGGTGACCTGCACGCCGCCGGGGTAGACCAGGCGGCGGCCCGCCTCGGTTTTGGGATTGGAGAAGACCTCGGCCACCGTGCCGGTCTCGGCCACCCGGCCGTGGTCCAGGATGGCCACCTTGGTGCAGATCTCCTCCACCACCGCCATCTCATGGGTGATCACGATCACCGTGATGCCCAGGCGCCTGTTGATGTCCTGGATCAGGCGCAGGATGGAGCGGGTGGTGGTGGGGTCCAGGGCGGAGGTGGCCTCGTCGCACAGCAGGACCTTGGGGTCCGAGGCCAGGGCCCGGGCGATGGCGATGCGCTGCTTCTGGCCGCCGGAGAGCTGGGCGGGGTAGGCGTCCGCCTTGTCGGGCAGGCCCACCAGGTCCAGCAGCTCCAGGGCCCGCTTTCCGGCCTGGGCCGGGGAGGCCCCGGCGATCTCCAGGGGGAAGCAGATATTTTTCAGGCAGGTGCGCTGCATCAGCAGGTTGAACTGCTGAAAGATCATGCTGATGGAGCGGCGGGCCTGACGCAGCTGGGCGGGGGAGAGGGCGCACAGGTCCACCGGGCCGCCGTCCGCCGTCTCGATCAGCCCGTCGATGAGGACCCGGCCCTCGCTGGGGCGCTCCAGCAGGTTGATACACCGTACCAGGGTGGATTTGCCTGCGCCGCTCATGCCCACGATGCCGAAGACATCCCCGTCGGAGACGGTCAGGTTGACATCCTCCAGGGCGGTGAAGAGTCCGTCCGCGGTGGGAAAGCGCTTGGACAGATGCTGTAGTTCGATCACATGGTCAGCCTCCTTCAAACCAATTCAATCCGGAAGGAGGGCTCACATTCGCTCACCGGAGGGATACCGGCTGCGGCCCCGGGCGGCAGACATGGCCCCACACCCCTTTCCGCCGCCGGCTGGGGGAAGCGCCGGCGGGTCTCGTTGCTTGGAGCAGTGCTCCGTATTTGGGAGCGCCGTTCTATCGCAAGCTTCCCCTTTGAGGATTGCGATAGAAGCGTTTATTGTCCCATTCTAGGATAATCTGTGGGGAATGTCAAGCCGGAGGCGGGCAGGAATCCCGTCTCCGGCTTGGAAAATGGCGCATATCCGGTTTTACCGGGTGAAGGAGAGCTCAATATCTCCCATGTCGGCCTTGATTTGGATCTGGTGGGTCCCGCCGCCGCGAACGGCCGTATGACGGTAATCCTCGCCGTCCACCGTGAGGCTGCCCAGCTCCACATACAGGTCGTAGCCGCAGTCCGCCCGGGGCAGATCGACGGCAGCCACGACGCTCCCCAGGTCGGCGCTGATGTCGGTGGTGCGCCCCAGCACGCCGGCGATCTCCACCGACCCCGCGTCGGAGTCCACGGTCAGATCGCCGCTGACGGCCAGATCGCTGGCGGTCAGATCGCCCATGCTCAGGGAGAGATCGGCGTCCCCAAAGCGGCATGCCGTAAGGGCCAGGGAGCCCAGATCCAGGGAGAGATCGGCCTCATCCGCCTCCACCTGAGACAGGGCGGCCTCGCCCAGGTCGCAGTCCAGCGACAGGTCCCGCACCTGGAAGCCGGTTAGATAGGCGTCCCCCAGGTCCAGGTCCAGATCCACCTCCTGAAGGCGGGTCCCCTCGGGGAGGAAGACGGTGATCTCCCCATCTGGGGCGGGGACAACCGGGTTCAGGTTCAGCCCGCCGGGGCTGTCGCTCCAGATGGTCAGGGTCTGGTCCTTCACTGCGTAAGATAAGGTGTAGTCCGCGCTCCCCGGCAGCCAGGAGAGGGAGACGCCGAAGCTCTCCCCGGGCTCGATGGTCACGCTGCCCAGGTCCACATCCACCTCCACGCTGTGGAAGGGGGGCAGATGGTCCGCGCCGTCGTGCAGCCAGTCGCCCGGCTCCCCCGGGGCGGTCCCGCCGGCGGGCTTGTCAACCAGCTCCCAGGTTTTGGAGGTTGTGAGTCCATGCTCGAAGAAGGGAAGCCGGGGCGTACTGCGGACGGTCCGTCCGCCCATGAGCCAGCCGGTCAGGGCCAGCAGAGCCCCGGCTAGCAGCAGCAGCGCCCCCAGTCCGCCCAGCGTCTTACCGATTGTCTTCATACCTGCTTCCTCCTTCCGCCCCGCAGGGCAAGTCCGCCCAGTGCGGCGGCCCCCGTGAGGCAGAGCCGCCCCAGCACCAGCCCCAACAGAATCAGCAGCAGCCCCGCGCCCATAGCCATCAGGCCCTGGCCCCCGCAGAGCATGGTGGTGGCCAGCCCCTGCTGGAAGATCACGGAGACGCCGGAGCCCATGATCAGCACCCCGGACCAGCCCGCCGCCATGCCCCCGGCCGCGAAGCCCAGAAAGACGGCCACAGCCACCACCCCCAGGATGCCCGCCAGCAGCAGAAACAAAGGGACCAGGAAGAGCGCGGCGATGAGGGGCCAGCCCCGCCCGGGCGGCGGGGGAGCGGGGGGCTGCGTCTTTTGACAGGGGGGTGAGGGAGGGGCGTTCCCGGTGATACGGGCGGCCAGTTCCGCCGGGTTGCCCAGCTCCGCGATGATTTCCCCCGCCCGATCCGGGCCGCCCTCGTCAAAATACAGCTTATAATAGGCCATGATGCGCTCCAGCTCGGCCGCCGTGGTCCGTCCGGACAGCTGGGTTCGCAGCTCCGCCAGATAGGTCTCCCGATCCATGGATTGCGACGCCTCCTTTTCCGTTTGCGTGGTCCCATTGTAATGCCATCCGCACCGGCGCACAAGGCGGGAATCCTTAATCCGTCTTAAAATCCGATTAAAAATGCGCGGGCCCCGCCGGCGTCTGTTTGAAACCCGTCCACACGCCCAGACGGCGGACCGTTTCCCGCCTGGACGGCGCGGTTTTCCCTGCCATCCGTCAGAATTCCTGCGTCAGATCCCGCTTGCCAGACGAAGCAATGCCGCGCCGCCGGGCACACCGCCCGTTTTCAAACAGACGCTGAAAGGCAGAAACCGGTGGAACAGGCGCGGCATCCGTGGTAGAATACAGGCAGCGAAGGCGCCGCGCAGGGCGGCGGGAAGGGGGAAGACGATTGAACAGGAGCGGTATTTCCAGGCGGACGGGGGCGGGGCTCCTCGTCCTGGCGCTGGTGTTCCTCAGCCTGACAGGCTGCGGGCGGCTCCAGAGCGGACGGGTGGTCAAGGCCGGACTCCGGCTGGCTCTGCCCGAGGCGGAGATCCTGGACGTGGAGACCGGCACGCGGTCTGACCGCCGCTACCACTTCAGGCGGTACACCATAGACCATCAGGGCGTGATTTTCACCTATGAGAACTTTCAGAGCGCCGATTTCTTTTTCGGCGTCACGACGGCCTCCTCCGAGCACGACTACTGCAAGCAGCTCTTCGCCCGCTTTTCTCAGGAGATCGAGGCCATTGAGGAGCAGTACGGCGTGGAGGCGGAGGCATGGGGCGGGTCTATCTCGCTCTCCAACGAGATTGTCCGCATGGAGGACATTGAGGCGGGGGCCCAGGCGCTGGATGCGCTGTACCGGCTTTTAGAGGACTACCTGCCCCGGACCGCGCTGCCCTGGCTGCCCGTGGAGCTGAAGCTCTGGACCCAGTACGGGGTGCCCCGGTGCATCCTGATCCAGGAGCAGGGGGACTGGGATTACGGCTACAACCGGCAGCTGCTGTACCTGAATTTCAAGGACGACATAGAGCAGGGCCTGGCGGAGGACGTGGTCCTGTCCCAGGAGCTGCTGGAGGCCATTCCCCGGAAGTATATCCGGGCCCTGTACATCGACGGGGCGCCCTGCGAGTCGGAGCGGTATGAGATCCGCTTCCTCTACAGCCTGGAGGACGGGACCTACTATGCGCCGGTGGGCTTTGGCGTCGAGATGGCGTACAACGGCGGCGTGGAGGACTATTTGCAGCGGGAGATCATCGAGCGCTATTACCCGGAGGCCGGATATGCCATTTCCATGGAGGACCAGACCACCTCCTACCGGATCGGAGGGGACAGCTATCTGGTGAAGCGGCGGGAGGACGGCCTGACCTTCTATAAAAACGGCCGGGCGCTGCCCATCCCGTCCTATCAGGAGCGGTCCGGCACCTCCACGGGCGCGGTCTACTACCACTGGATTCCCGTGGAGGACTTCGCGGCGATCCTGGGCATGACGGTGGAGAAGGTGGAGGAGGACGGAATTTATCTCCGCAGCTCCTAGCGCCTGTTTGAACACCGTCAACATACCCAAACGGCGGGTCTTTTTCCGCCATACGGCGTGAAAAATGCTGGAAATACACCAAGTGTTCCTGCGAATGTTTGCCTTGTCCGGCGGAATCGGATAGCCGTTGGCAGTTTTTCTGCCTATTTTAGGATATCACATACCCTTGGGGTAAACGCTCTCGCCGTTGGGCATTCCGCCAAGGTTCCAATAAGGCCTAAACAGTGCGGCGCGAATTCCTGTTGACAACGGCACTTTTTTCGCGTATACTGCACATCAGACACAGAAAAAGCGGCAAGGATGGGAAGGAGTACGCGCCCAAACCCCGGCGGCAGAGAGGAGACGGCTGGTGCAAGTCTCCCCGGGCGGGCGCGGAAGGTGGTCCCGGAGCCCCGGCTCTGAACCGAAAGCAGGTAGGAGCGGCGTGCGCCCCGCGTTAAGGGGCGGAGAAGTGCGGGCGTACTGCGCCCGAATTCAGGTGGTACCGCGGATTGTCATTCGCCCTGAACCGGAGACGGTTCAGGGCGTTTTTGCCTGGTTCGGCGGCACAGAAGGAGGAACAGCGGTGAATTTTACCATTACATCGGTCTATCAGTGCGCGGATGTGGAGGAGTTCCAGCGGGTGGTGGGGCTCACGGTCCAGAAGGGGAAGATGCTCATCTCCAAGATCACCTTCTTTTTCCTGGGGGCCCTCTTTTTCATCACCGGATGCAGCATGGCCCTGGGAGAGGGCGGCAGCGCCTGGGCCGTGGGCGGCATCGTCGCGGGGGTGGTGCTGTGCATCCCCGGGGTGTTCCACTACAAATATCTGGCCGCCTCCGCCTGGCGGCGCTGGAAGCGGAACAACGGCGGCCGCCCCATCACCTATACCTTCGACAGCGAGGGCATGGTGGAGCGCATGGAGGGCAACACCTACCGCAACCGCTACACCGAGATCTACGCCTGCTTTGAGACGGAGGGATACTTCTTCCTCTTCCTCTCCAAGCGGGAGGGCTATATCCTCAAAAAGGCCGATTTTACCGAGGGGAAGCCGGAGAAATTCAAGGCGGCCCTGGAGAAGTGGTGCGGCGGCCGCATCAAGGTCTACCCCGTGGCCGGCCGGCGCTGAGAGAAGAAAAAGGAGTGTCACAACAGATGGCAAAAGAGCTTTCCAAGACCTACGAGCCCCAGGAGGCAGAGGCCCGCATCTATGCGCTGTGGGAGGAAAACGGCTGCTTCAAGGGACGCCGGGACCCCGATAAAAAACCCTTCACTATCGTCATGCCGCCCCCCAACGTCACCGGGCAGCTCCACATGGGCCACGCCATGGACTGTACCCTCCAGGACATTCTGATCCGGTTCAAGCGGATGCAGGGCTATGCCGCCCTCTGGGTCCCCGGCACCGACCACGCGGGCATCGCCACCCAGATCAAGGTGGAGGAGGAGCTGCGGAAAAACGAGGGCCTTACCCGCCACGACCTGGGCCGGGAGAAGTTCCTGGAGCGGGTCTGGGACTGGAAGGCCAAGTACGGCAACCGCATTGTGGAGCAGCAGAAGAAGCTGGGGGCCTCCTGCGACTGGGAGCGGTCCCGGTTCACCATGGACGACGGCCTGTCCAAGGCGGTCCGCCACGTGTTCGTCAGCCTCTATGACAAGGGGCTCATTTTCAAGGGGAGCCGCATTGTGAACTGGTGTCCCAACTGCGTCACCGCCCTGTCCGACGCCGAGGTGGAGTACAAGGACAAGCCCGGCCACCTCTGGCACATCAAATACCCCATCAAGGGGGAGCCGGGCCGGTTCTGCATTGTGGCCACCACCCGGCCGGAGACCATGCTGGGCGACACCGGCGTGGCGGTCAACCCCAACGACGATCGCTACCGGGACCTGGTGGGCAAAACCTGCATCCTGCCCCTGATGGACAGGGAGATCCCCATCGTGGCCGACGAGTATGTGGACCTGGAGTTCGGTACCGGCTGTGTGAAGATGACCCCCGCCCACGACCCCAACGACTTTGAGGTGGGCC
>CANSQX010000053.1 GCA_947649225.1 uncultured Flavonifractor sp. | reverse complement strand
GCTCGCCGCCGCTCGGGTGGCCCGCGTCGATTATGATTCCCAGACTTGATAGGTTTTGCCATTCAATTACGGTGTCTGACGGCCGCCACGGAGAGGACGCGCCGTATTTTAGATGTTTGGTTGAATCGGTGCAGGCGCAGCCCGGCACCGTCTCAACCAAATGTCTATCCACGCGGCGCATCGAAGCCGGTGGCGGCCTTGAGCGCACTCATTAAAACGCTTCCGCCGGCAGGTTTTGTTGGGTAACAATCGCTCGGCGGGCCGCAACGTTAAGAAAACTTGCCGGGGGTAAGTTTTTAGCGTAGGTCCGGCCAGCTATGCTGGCCGGAGGGAACCGAAGGAGAGCGCGGCGAGTAACTACTTTCGATCAGGGAGGCTAACGAAAACCCCACCAGCCGCCCGACCCCGGGTCCAGGGCCGAAGCCCTGGTTTCTCTTTGCTGCTTTCTCCAAATGGAGAAAGCAGGCCCCCGCGGCAGCGGAACCCCGCGTTAGCGGCCCCGGCCGGGAGGCCCGTCCCCCGCAGGGGGAGTCCCCTGCAAGCCCCTGCGGCCGGCAGCCCTCCCTCACGCCTGCGCGGCGGCGCGCTCCAGATACTCGTCGTAGGTCATCTTCCGGTCGATGAGCTTGCCGTCGGACGTAAAATCAAAGACCCGGGTGCCCACGGTCTGAATGAGCTGATGGTCATGGGAGGAGAACAGAACATTGCAGTTCACCGCCTCCAGGCCGTTGTTCAGGGCGGCGATGGACTCCAGATCCAGGTGGTTGGTGGGCTGGTCCAGCAGCAGGACGTTGGCCCCGGAGAGCATCATCCGGGAGAGCATACAGCGGACCTTCTCCCCGCCGGAGAGGACCTTGACCGGCTTGTACACATCGTCGCCCGAGAAGAGCATCCGGCCCAGAAAGCCCCGCAGATACGCCTCGTGGGGGTCGGAGGAGAACTGGCGCAGCCACTCCACCAGATTGTCGTCACAGTCCTGGAAAAAGGCGGTGTTGTCCTTGGGGAAATAGGAGAAGGTGGCGGTCTGGCCCCATTTTACAGTGCCCTCGTCGGGCTCCAGCTCGCCGGTGAGGATTTTGAAGAGGGCGGTGTGGGCGTTCTCATTGTCCCCCACAAAGGCGATCTTGTCCCCGTGCTCCACGATGAAGCTCACCTTGTCCAGCACCTTCACTCTGTCGATGGTCTTGCTCACATCGGTGACGAAGAGGATGTCCTTGCCCACCTCCCGGTCGGGGGAGAAGGCCACCCAGGGGTAGCGCCTGGAGGAGGCCGGGATCTCCTCCAGGGAGATCTTCTCCAGCAGCTTTCTTCTGGCGGTGGCCTGCTTGCTCTTGGACTTGTTGGCCGAGAACCGGGAGATGAACTCCTTGAGCTCCTGGGCCTTCTCCTCGTTCTTCTTGGCCTGGTTCTTCATCAGGTTCTGCATGAGCTGGGAGGCGTCGTACCAGAAGTCGTAGTTGCCCACGTACAGCTTGATCTTGTTGTAGTCGATATCCACAATATGGGTGCAGATGGTGTTGAGGAAGTGCCGGTCGTGGCTGACCACGATCACGGTGCCCTCAAACTCCAGCAGGAAGTCCTCCAGCCAGTTGACGGCGTTGATGTCCAGGTTGTTGGTGGGCTCGTCCAGGAGCAGGATGTCGGGACTGCCGAAGAGGGCCTGGGCCAGCAGGACCTTCACCTTCAGCCGGGCGTCCAGATCCGCCATGGAGGTCTGATGAAAGGCGGTGGGGATGCCCAGGCCCTGGAGAATCCGGCTGGCGTCCGACTCGGCCTCCCAGCCGCCCAGCTCGGCGAACTCCTCCTCCAGCTCGCAGGCCCGGATGCCGTCCTCCTCGGTCATCTCCTCCTTCTCATAGAGGGCGTCCTTCTCCTTGCCGATGTCGTACAGGCGCTGGTTGCCCATGATCACCGTGTCCATGACGGAGTAGGCGTCGTAGGCGTTCTGATCCTGCTTCAGGACCGACATGCGGGTTTTGGGCAGGAGGGAAATCTCGCCGGAGGTGGGCTCCAGCTCGCCGGAGAGGATTTTCAGAAAGGTGGACTTGCCCGCGCCGTTGGCGCCGATGATGCCGTAGCAGTTGCCCTTGACAAACTGCAAATCCACGTGGGAAAAAAGGGGCTGGCCGCTGTAGTGCAGGCTCAGATCGGAAACGGTAATCATGGTATACTCCTTTAACTGCAAGATTTCAGTTTCCCTATTGTACCAGCAAACCGCACGGAATACAAGAAAAATCTAGGAGGCCGGCGATCCTCGGATCACCGGCCTCCCTGGTGCGCTATTGGGTCTGAATCAACACGCCCGCTTCGGCGTTCCAGTCCACGGTGAAGCCCAGGGCCTCCCCCAGGTCCCGGAGCTTGTAGTAGGTAAAGCCGCCGCCGCTGCCGTCGGTGAGGACGATGGCGTCCAGGCCGGCCGCCGTGCCGCCGACCTTGGTCTGTGCGGTGGGGACGGTGTAGGCCCGGTTGCCGGAGAAGGGAGTCTTCATCTCGGAGCCGTTGGGGACGTAGGCCTCGCCGGGCGCCAGATTGACCGCCCCGTCCCAGCTCACGTTGAACCGGGCGGCCGTGCCGCTGAGCACCGAGGCCACGTCTCGGGCCTTGACGTAATTGGTGTCGTTCCCGTTGGCGTCCTTGAGGGCGTACATCTGGAACTCCACGGGCGTTCCGTCCACCGTCACCGTCTGGGTGGAGGCGTAGGCCAGGTTTTTGGGCTGCTCCGGCTGGGGCGGCGTGGTGGGCTGAGCGGGGGGCTGTGGCTTCTGGGCCGCGCCGGGGGCGTAGGGGCAGTCCGACGCCCAGAACAGGTAGACATTCTTTGTGGCTCCGCCGGTATAGTCCCAATACGAGCCGATAGACATTCCGTCCACCGGCCTGCCAATGTGAGAGGAGCCGCCGCTCCAGTCCAGGGGGACAACGAACTCACCGTTGGTGTCGATGATCCCACAACGCTGGGAGCTGCCCTGGACCCGGACCACGGCAACGCCATGGTCGAAGGTGTGGTCGTCCAGCTCCGTGTAGTTGTAGAGATAGGGCATGAGCATGGCACCGTCCATGGAAAAGATGGCCCGCATGTTGTTGTTCTCCACCAGCAGGCGGTCGTTACCCAGATAGGCGATGATTTTGCCGCCCTTCAGATCAGGCAGGGGCCGCAGGGCGCCGGTCTTGTCCATCAGGTACAGCTTTTCCTCCTCATCCCTCACCATGATCTGGCCCTGGCGGATCATGTCCCAGGCGACGTAATTGCCGGTCGGGGTGAGCGTGTCTGACATATTCCACCAACCATTCTCCTCATCGAGGATCATCTTCCTTTGGGGGAAGTCGTAAACGATATTGCCGCTCTTGTCGATGATGATATAGTGCCGGGATGTTTCCACGTAGGGGCCTGCGCCCTGGGTCTCGCGGATCTGGCCCACGGCGATGCCGTCCTTAAAATCAGACATGTAGAAGAACCCCCGGTTGGTGATGCCCACGCCGGTGGTGTCGATATAGATGTCGTTCTCTCCCAGCCTGACCCGGGCGATGCCGTCGCTGAAATCGTCGGCGTACTGGAAGCGGACGGGGATGGCCAGGGCGCCGGTCTTGTTGATGTACCCGTATGCCGTCTGGGCGGTGTAAGGGTCGTAGGCCGACACCGGGGCCAGGCCATTGCGGAACTTTCCCTTCAGCTCATAGCCCGAGCCGGTGCCCAGCTTGTTGCCGTTCACGTCGTAGAAGGTGTAGGTATAGGCGCCGTTCTCGTACTTGTCCGCCACAAAGATACCCTCTCCATAGTGCTCGCTGTCCGCCAGGGCGGCGGGGGCGGGGGTCACGTTGACGGTGAACCCGCTGGACGAGGTGTAGGAGCTCTGGGGGGCCGCCTGGGCGGTGACGGCCAGCCCCAGACACAGAGCCAGGGCCAGGGTGAGCGGCAGGATTCGCTTTTTCATGGATTTCCCTCCTATTACAATGTGTTTACGGAAAAAGGCACGGTAGCCAACCGTGTTTTTTCCGCATTGTTGCCAAAGCTGTTAGAATGGGAAGGTATTGGCCTGACGCTTTCCTCCAGGGACTTTTTTGATTGCCTCCATTCTAACACAGGAGCGCGGCGCAGTGGTAGTATGCGCTCTGCATACCCCCGAAGCCGCAGAAAAGCCCCCGGCGGAGCGGCTCCGCCGGGGGCGCACGGGTCAGCGCTCATAGAGCGCGATCTGGCTGATATTGGTGGTCTCCCGCGTGATCACAATGGGGTCGGGGAAGAAGCAGTGATCGAGATCCCGGTAGAACCAGTCCAGCGCCTCGTTAAAGTAGGTGGGATTCCACACCCCCTCCGGCTCCATGCGGTTCTGGGAGGGAAACCACTCAAACATAGACGCGGGGTGGATGCTCATGTACTCCCAGCCGCCCCCCGGCTGGTACTCGTAGCGCAGCGGGCTGTCCCAGGTGCTGTCGATGACCGTCCACTTGCCGTCCAGCCGGGCCACGTTCCAGGCGTGGCTCAGATTGTTCTCGGTGTAGCACTCCAGTCCGGCGGCCTGCATCAGGGCCTCGGTGAGGGCGGTGTAGTTGGCGCATACGCCCTTGCGCGTCTCCAGCGCCGCCAGGCCGCCCGCTACTCCTTGGGCAGTGTGCCGGTAGACGGGGTAGTCGTAATAGATATGGGTGGCTACCCAGGCGGAGATGGCCTCGGCCTTGGCCAGCCCGGTGCTCTTACCCGCCGTCAGCTGGGCGGCCAGCGCCTGGATCTTTGGATCCTGGGCCTCCGGGTTCTGCTTCCCCGCGTTGAGGGCCTGAAGCCGCGCCCAGTGGGACTCGCTGCTGTAGGCGTAGAGGAACGCCCATTCGGGCTGCTGCGGGCCGTCCAGGGCCCACGGGGAGAGGGTCCACGTCCCGTCCGCATAGCAGACCTCAAACCGGGCGGTGCGCGGTAGGATAATCAGGGTGGGCGTGCCGTCTGCGTCCAGGAGCGGCTCCAGATAGCTGAGCATGGCATGGCAGCTGGCCCGGGGCAGGGGCACCGGACCGGTACCGCTCACGGACTCACCGCCGGTCACGCCGTCACAGGTCAGGGAGAGCGAGAGCGCAGGGCCGTGGGTGTCGTCCACATAGAGACTGCCGTCCTGGATGCGGATCACCGTGGGGACGGGGCCGGTAAGGGCCTCTAGGGTCAGGGAGGACCGGCCCCGAAAGCGGTGGCCCGTCCGGCGGGCGGTACAGTCATAGAGCAGCATGTCGGACATGCCGTACTCCTCTGCCAGAATGTCGGCCAGGCTCTCGCCGCCGGGGCCTGCCTGGATGCTCAGCATAAGATACAGCCCGTCGGCTGCCGCCGCCCGGGTGAGGGTCCCGCCGGCCTGGATATATTCAGCCATGGCACCGGCGCAGCTCCCCAGGGAGAGATCGGGGTACCAGGGCGTGGTTTTCAGGGTGTCCGCCTCCGCCACGGCCCGCCGGAAGTCCTCCACAGCGGTGGCCCAGGCATAGTCCGTCCCCTCCTGAAGATGGGTCAGCCGGAAGAGCATGGTGAAAAACTCCTGGGCCCCGCAGGGGCCGTCTGGGTCAAAGCGGCCGTTTCCCACACCCTTGGAGACCCCCCGCTCGTGGGCCAGGTTCAGATAGCCTTGGGCCCAGCCGGGGGCGTCGGAGAACACGGAGGGCCGTTGAGCGGCGGCCTTGGCCTCCTCCTCCAGGCCCATCAGGCGGATCACCATCACGGTGGCCTCCGCCCGGGTGAGGCCCTTGTCCCAGTTGAGGTTGCCCCGGCCGTCGCCCCCCAGCACCCCGGCGCCCACGGCGAAGGCCTTGGACAGCTCGGTCGTCCGGCGGTAAGAGGTCATCCCCATGCCGGTGACGGTGGTGTCCACGCGGTAGGCGGGCCCCTGTGCGGCGGCGGGGAGGGCCAGTAGCCCGGCCGCCAGTACTGCGGTCAAAAGCAGGGCTGCGGCGCGCTTCACAAGTCTCATGGCAATTACCTCTCTTACTTGCGGCATTGATTCGGAAGGGGAAGTATTTTCCCTCTCATCATAGCGGAAGTGCAGGCCGCTGTCAAGATACCGGGGCTTCCCCTTGCCTTTCCGGGCAAACCGTGGTATACTGATACAGAGGCATTTTTAACAGTAAGGAACGATTATATGGAAATCAACGGCGAACAAGTCAACGAAAAAGTCTCCTATGCGGAGCTGAAGCTGTCCCCGGCCGTCATGCGGGCCATTGAAAAAAAGGGATATGTGATGGCCACCCCCGTCCAGGCCGGGGCCATCCCCTGCTTTATGGAGTGGAAGGACGTCATTGCCAAGGCCCCCACCGGCACAGGCAAGACCTTCGCGTTCGGCATCCCCATGGTGGAGCACATCGACCCGTCCTCCGGCGACGTGCAGGCCCTGGTGCTGGCCCCCACCCGGGAGCTGGCGGTGCAGATCCAGGAGGAGCTGCGGGATCTGTGTGAATTTAAGGAGGGCGTGCGCACCGTCTGTCTCTACGGCGGGGCACCCATCGAAAAACAGATCACCACCCTGAAAAAATCCCCGCAGATCGTGGTCGCCACCCCCGGCCGCCTGATGGACCACATGAAGCGCCGCACCGTCCGGCTGGACAAGGTCCAGACCGTGGTGCTGGACGAGGCGGACCGGATGCTGGACATGGGCTTTATTCGGGATGTGACCCGGATTCTGGACCAGATTAAGCACCGGAAAAACCTGGGGATGTTCTCGGCCACCATCAGCCGGGAGGTGATGGACATCTCCTGGGTGTACCAGCGGGACCCGGTGGAGATCACCGTCCGGCCGGTGGAGGACTCCAAGCCAGACATCGTGCAGTACCGCATTGATCTGGACGGCCGGGACCGGAAGCTGGACACCGCCGTGGCCCTGATCCGCAACGGCGGGTACGAGCGGGCCATCGCCTTCTGTAACACCAAGAACATGACCGACCGGCTGGCCGGGCTGCTGAAAATGCAGGGGATCTCCTGCGAGGCCATCCACGGCGACATCATGCAGCGGGTCCGGGAGAAAACCCTGGAAAAATTCCGCCAGGGCGGACTCACGGTGCTGGTGGCCACCGACGTGGCCGCCCGGGGCCTGGACATCGACGATGTGGACGCGGTGTTTAACTACGACGTGCCCGACGAGCTGGAGAGCTATACCCACCGCATCGGCCGCACCGGCCGGGCCAAAAAGCACGGAGTCTCCTATACGTTCGTCACCAATATCACCGAGGGTATCCGTATGGATGAGATTGAGCGCAACACAAAGGCCGAGATCCAGCGCCTCCGGTACGACAAGGACGGCTGTCTGATGCTGGTAGGGCCGTAAGCCCGGAAAATCAAAGAGGAAAACCGGCAAGGGCCGCCATGCGTCAGCATGGCGGCCCTTGCTTCGCGCCGGCCACCGCCGGGCTTGTGCGCGGCGGGGCGGAGGCGGACGGACAGGCGGCTCCGGAGGGCGGCCCAGATTGGATTCCCGGCGGGCCCGGCTCCGGTACGCAGGTCCCTTCGCCTTTCGCCAGAGGGTGAGCTCACCCGGCACCGGCTTAAAGGGAGATGCGCTGTTTGCCTGTCCAGCTCTAGTATGGCCGGAGCCCGGCCGGGCATACCTGGAAAATTCAGGTTTAAGCGCCGTCATATTTGTCCACACTGATCCATAGATTGAACCAGACGGAATTCGGACAGCTGCTGCGGCGGCGGAGAAGGAGGCTGCGATGGCGGAGACGGCGGGCGTATTTGCCTTTCGGAAAAAGCGGGACAGGGCGGCGGAGCAGGAGCGGCAGAGCCTGCTGGAGGGCCTGGGCCAGACCCGGGCGCAGATCGCCCGGGCCTATACCGGCTTCAACAGCACCCACGACCCGGATCTCATCGAGTCCTATGTCTTTGAGATCAACGCGCTCCAGGCCCGGTACAGCTACCTGCTGCGGCGGGTGAAGGAGCTGGAGGGCTGATCGCAGAAGGCCCCTACACCCGGAAAAACCCGGCCAAGGCGCTGGCCAAAGCTCCGCACAGGGCTGCGGAGTCCACACCGGCGCGCCGCTCGCCGCAAAAGCGGCGGCCGCGTCTTCACGCGGCGGCGGAGGTTTTGTATGGAGGAGTTGGAGGGACTGGCCCGGACCATGCCCTGGCTGCTGGGCGCGCTGGTGGCGGTGATGGCCCTGGCCGCCCTGCGGCGGCCGCTGAAATGGGCGGGGAAGGTGCTGCTGCGGAGCTGTGTCTCCCTGGGCATTCTGGCCGCCTTGGGCAAGGCCGGGGGGATTCTGGGCCTGGGGCTCGGGGTCAACCTCTTTAACGCCCTGGTGATGGGCGTGCTGGGGCTGCCCGGCTTTGGACTGCTGCTGCTGATGAACTGGGCGCTGGCCCTTTGAACGGTAAGAGAGGACGGCCACAAGAGCCCGGGCGGCTGAACGCTGCCCGGGTTTTTGCTATGCCCGCCTGTTTTATAAACAAAGTCTTAAATTTTTCCCAGATGCGGCCTGTTCACAGTTTTTTCATATCCATGTCGTAAAATGAGTCCTACGAAAAACCGGCCAAGGCACAACGCTGCTGCGGCAGCCGGGGCGTCCGGCAGGTCCGGAAGAACAGGATGGGAGAACGCCATGAAAAAGCACAGATTTCTGGCTGCGGTATGCGCCGTGTGCCTCTGCATGGGCGGCGGGCTTTCGGCCCGGGCCGCCGGAACCTTCCTTGATGTGTCCGCAGACGCCTGGTATGCCCAGGCGGTGGCCGAGGCGGCGGAGCGTGGGACCATGACGGGCACCGGTCACCAGACCTTCAGTCCCGACGCCCTGGTGACCCGGTCCACCGTGATTGCCACCCTGTGGCGGCTGGAGGGTAAGCCGGAGCCCACCGGGGCCGCCACGTTCACCGATGCGGCGGCTGGCAGCTGGTACGCCCCCGCCCTGGCCTGGGCCCAGGCCAACGGCATCGCCGGCGGGGACGGCCGGGGGAATTTCCGGCCCGACGCCTATGTCACCCGGCAGGAGCTGGCGGTCTTCCTCTTCCGGTATGCCGCCTACCGGGGGGAGGACGCCGCCGAGGGCATCCTGGGGCTCTACAGCGACGCCGGATCGGTGAGCGGCTGGGCTGAGGAGGGGATGAAGCATGCGGTGGGAGCCGGACTCATCACCGGCACCGGCCGCAGCCGGCTGGACCCCGGCGGACCGGCCTCCCGGGCTCAGCTGGCCGTCATCCTGGACCGGCTGGCCACCCCCGTCATGGGATAGCGCGTCCAGGCCGGAGGAAATCATTCCAAAAGGAGGGAGCAGCCGTGGAGCAGGCAGACAACATTCTCATGGCGTACCTGCGCGTAACCCAGCACATGTCCCAGATGATGCGGGGCTATTTCGGGCAGATGAATCTGACCTTTCCCCAGGCGCTGGTGCTCACCGTGCTGGGCGAGGAGGGGCCGGTGCCCATCAGCGTCCTGGCCGAGCGCACGGGAAGCGCCAACAGCACCATCTCCGGCATCGTGGACCGGCTGGAGCGGCTGGAGCTGGCGGTCCGGCGGCGCTCCCAGGTGGACCGCCGGGTCATCTATGTGGAGGCCACCGAAAAATATCACAGCCTCCACGACCGGGCCAGGACCGACGTAATCAGCTACTTCAACTCCCTCATGTCCGGCGTGAGCGAGGCGGACCAGGAGCTGGTGGCCAGCGCCCTGACCCGTCTGGATGAGATCCTCACGCAGAAGGTGGAGGCGGGCGGGGGAAGCCTGGCTGTAAATTCAGGTTCACAGACGAAAAAAACAGGCCCCGCCGGGGCATAATTCTTGAGAAAGGGGCTGGTATTCCGCCTCTCTTTATGATAAAATAATCGGACATAGAGCGATTACATGGACAGAGGGGTTGAAGGACGATGCGGGGCTATGGCTACGGCTCTTATCGCGGCAGGAATCGGGTGCGCACCTTCCTTTTGATTCTGATTGCAGCCCTCTTCCTGGTGCTGATCCTTGCGGTGGTAGGCTATTTCCTGCTGGAGCCCTATATCATCTATACCAGCGACGGCATTCGCCTGGAGTTCCCCACCCGGCCGCCCGACCGGCCCCAGGACAGCGAGCCGCAGCCCCCGGCATCCACGCTCCCTGTGGTGGTGGTGACGCCGGAACCCACCCCAGAGCCCGCACCGGCAGAGTTCCATGCCGTGCTTCTGTCCCGCACGGCCCTGACCGACGGCAGCGCGGCCGCCCAGCTGGAGGCCGCCGGAGCCACCGCCGCCATCTTCGACATGAAAGCCGACGACGGCACCTTGGGCTATATCTCCACTCTGGAGCTGGCCAAGCGGGCCACCTCCTCGGCCTCGGAGCCCGGGCTGAACGAGGCCATTCAGGCCCTGAACGCAGGAGAGATTTACACGGTAGCCCGGGTGTCCTGCTTCCGGGACAACAAGCTGCCCTACCATTATAATGCCGCCGCTCTGCGCACCAGCGCCGGAAACTGGCGCGACAGCGACGGGATCCGCTGGCTCAGCCCCGCTGTGGCCGACGCCCGGCAGTATGTCACGGACGTGTGCATGGAGCTGGCCGCCCTGGGCTTTGACGAGATCCTGCTGGACCACGCCGTGTTCCCCACAGCGGAGAACGGCCGCCTGCGGACGTTGCTGGTGGGGGAGCGCTACCCCTCCGGGACTCTGAATCAGCCCATCTCCGCCTTTTATCAGGAGGTCCAGACTGCTTTGGCGGCCTACCCGGACACCACCCTCTCCATCGTCTCCAGCGAGGCGGTGCTGGACGGGGATCCCGGCGAAACCAGCGGTCAGACCGCCGCGCAGCTGGCGGCCTCCGCCGGGCGGGTGTGGGCCCCGGCGCCCCAGCGGAGTATTTCCAACTATGGGGCGATCCTGGAACAGGCCGGAATGCCCGGCGCGCAGGACCGGGTGGTGGTCTTTACCGGCGCCCTGCCCGCCGTGGAGGGGACGGCGCTGTGGAGCGAATCGATATCATGATGGAAAGGACGCGGTTTTGCCGCGTCCTTTTTTGTATCTGCGGAAAAGTGCACAAATCGGGCGCAGATTGGCTGTAAAAATTGGTCACTTCTTTTTGAAATCAGGAAAAGCAAGGCATTCCCACGAAAAACGTCAGAAATTGAACCTGTTGGTATAGAAAAGCGCGCTTCAAAAAGAATCCAACAGAAAATTATGCCTTGAAATTTGGGAGCATATCAAGTATGATGAATGTTAATACGGAATTCTGTACCCAGGGAAGAAAGCTTTTCCGGGAAAGGCGGTGATCAGATGTCTCTGGAAGCGATGAAGCGCGTGACGGAGACCGAGCAGCAGGGCCAGCAGCGCCGGGCCGAGGCTGCGGCGGCAGCCAAGCGGACCGTGTCGGAGGCCGATCGGGCTGGCGCGGCCGCGCTGGAGGAGGCCCGGAGCCGGGCCGAAGCGCAGGTGCAGGGCTTTATGCGGGAGGCCGAGGAAAAGGCATCCAAGCACACCGCACAGGTGACGGCGGAAACCCAAAAAGCCTGTGACGCGCTGCGCAGGGCGGCGGAGGGCCGGATGGACCAGGCCGCCGCACTTATCGTCAGAAGGGTAGTGAACGCCTGATGTCCATTGTCAAGATGAAGCGGCTGCGGCTGTTCGGGATGCGCTCGGACCGCGAGGAACTGCTCAAGCTGCTCCAGCACATGGGCTGTGTGGAGATCGACGAACCGGCGGATAAGCTGGCCGACCCGGAGTGGGCCGGTCTGGCCCGTCCGGACAGCCGCGCCCTCTCCGCCGCGCGTGAGGCCCAGGTCTCGGTGCAGGCCGCCCTGGGGGTGCTGAAGAAGTACGCCCCCGCCAAGGGCGGACTGCTCAGCCGCAGGCCCGAGATTTCCGCGGGCAGGCTCTTCGACGACGCAGCCTATGCCGCCGCCCTGGAGACGGCGGCCCGCCTGAATGAGGCGGAAAAGCACATCAACACCCTGTACGCCGAGCAGAGCAAGCTCCGGGGGCAGAAGCTGAGCCTGGCCCCCTGGCTGGCTCTGGATATCCCCCTGGAGACCGAGTCCACCCGGGAGGTCCTGGTGACCTTCGGCACCATCTCCGCCAAGACGCCCTTTGAAGAGGTGGAGGGGGAGCTCGCCGCCGCCACCGATCTGGCGGAGCTCACCCGGGCCGGTGTGGACGGGGAGCTCCAGTACCTCCTCTTTGTCTGCCATAAGAGCGCTGAGGAGGCCGCCACCGAGGTGCTGAAGGCCCGGGGCTTCTCCCGCGCCAACCTGCGGGGCTTTACCGGCACGGCCGCCGACAACGACAGGCGGCTGGACAGTGAGCTGGCCCGGCTGGACGGGGAGATTGAGGCCGCCAAAAAGGAGGCCGCCTCCTACGCCGGCCGGCGGGAGGCCCTTCAGCTCTGCGCCGACCGGGCCGACCAGGAGATCGCCCGGGAGGAGGCCAAGAGCCGCCTGCTGGACACCGAGGCCGCCTTCTTCCTGGAGGGCTGGGTCCCTGTGCCCGACGAGGAGGCCCTGAGCCAGCGCCTCTCCGCGTTCCCCTGCTGCTGGGAGACCGAGGACCCGGCGGAGGAGGACTATCCCCAGGTCCCCATCAAGCTCAAGAGCAACGTGCTCACCGAGCCCCTGACCACGATCACAGAGATGTACTCCCTCCCCGCCTACAACGGGGTGGACCCCAACGGCCTGATGATGCCCTTTTACGTATTTTTCTTCGGCTTCATGTTCGCCGACCTGGGCTACGGCCTCATCCTGGCGGTGGCCTGCGCCCTGATTCAGTGGAAGGTGAAGCCCAAGGGCGGCTTCGGCCAGCTCATCCGCCTGATGATCATGTGCGGCATCTCGTCGGCCGTGATCGGCTTCTTTACCGGCGGATTTTTCTCCGATGTGCTGGTCCAGTTCAGCAGTCTGATGGGCCTGCCCCAGCCGGTGATCCCCTTCCTCTCGGTGCCCGAGGGCGTGACCAACGTGCCCGGCCCCCTGCTCAGCGTCATGACCGACCCCATGACCGTCCTGATCTTCTCCCTGGCCGTGGGCTTCGTGCAGATCGTGGTGGGCATGGCCGTCCAGTTCTGGCTCCTGTGCCGGGACGGCAAAGTCGCGGACGCCATTCTGGATGTGGGCACCTGGTGGGTCATCTTTGTGGGCATCGCACTCTTCGCTGTGAACATGACCGGCCTCTCCGGCATCGGCAGCATCGGCGGCGTGCCCGTGGTGCTGATCATCGGCCTGGTGATGCTGCTGGGCCAGGCCCGGAACGCCAAGGGCTTCGGCAAGGTCACGGCGGTCATCAGCGCCATTTACAACGGAGTCACCGGGTATTTCGGCGACATTCTGTCCTACTCCCGCCTGATGGTCATGATGCTGGCCAGCTCGGTCATCGGCCAGGTGTTCAACATCCTGGGCGCTATGCCGGGCGGCGGAATGCCCAAGCCGGTGGCCGCCGTCATCTTCTTTGTGATTTTCCTGATCGGCCACGCCTTCAATATCGGCCTGAACGTCATCGGCACCTATGTGCACACCTCGCGCCTCCAGTATCTGGAATTCTTCAAGCAGTTCTACCGGGAGGGCGGACGGCCCTTCAAGCCCCTGAATATACAGACTAAATTTGTGGATATCAAGGAGGAAAAGTAATTATGTTTGGTGAGTTGATTGCGAACTACGGCGGAGCCTTCTTCGGCTTCCTGGGCGCTTCGCTGGCGGCGGGCCTGGCCTGCGTCGGCTCGGCCAAGGGCACCGGCCTGGCCGGTGAGGCGGGCGCCGGCCTGCTGGCTGAGGACCCCTCCCAGTTCTCCAAGTGCATGATTCTTCAGGTTATCCCCGGCACCCAGGGCCTGTACGGCCTGGTCATCGGCTTTTTGGCGCTGCTCCAGATGGGCCTGTTCGGCGGCACCCTGGACCAGCTGACCACCGCGCAGGGCCTGCGGGTCCTGGCCGCCTGCATCCCCATGGCCCTCGGCGGCCTGCTCTCCGGCATTGCTCAGGGCCGCGTGGCCGCCGCCTCCATCAACATCGTGGCCAAGAACCCCAACGACTGGTCCAAGGGCATGGTGCTCTGTATTATCGTCGAGTTCTACGCCATTCTGTCCCTGCTGATCTCCTTCCTGATGATCATGTTCGGCGTCTGAGCGTAGGAGCGCGGACGAGATGGACGGAATTGAAAAAATCACCGGGCGGATCAACGCGGATATTCAGCGGGAGATCGACGCCCTGACTGCCGGGGCCCAGAAGGAGGCCGGTGAAATCGCCGCCCAGTACCGGGCCCAGGCCGAGCGGGAGAGCGCGGAGATCGTGGAGCGGGGCCGCAAGGCCGCCGCCGAACGGGAGGAGCGCCTGGCCGGCGTGGCCCGGCTGGAGTGCCGCAAGCTGGAGCTGGCCGCCCGGCAGGAGATGATCCAGAAGGCCTTTGACAAGGCCCTGGACCGCCTGATGAACCTGCCCGAGCAGGAGTATGTGAAGCTGCTGGCCGATCTGGCGGTGAAGGCCGCCCGGTCGGGGAAGGAGCAGGTGATCCTCTCCCAGAAGGACCGGACCCGGTACGGCAAGCAGGCCGTCACCGCCGCCAACGAGGCCCTGGGGGATAAGGGACGCCTGACCCTGTCCCAGGAGAGCCGCGCCATCAAGGGCGGACTCATCCTCAGCGACGGGGACGTGGAGGTCAACTGCACCTTCGAGACCCTGGTACGCCTCCAGCGCGGCGGGCTGGAGCGCGAGGTGGCCAAGGTGCTCTTTGATGAGAAGGGCTGACCCCGCGGCCGCCGGAAAGGAGGAAGTGTCTTGCCCAAGCTGAAGGACACGGATTATCTCAGCATTTCCGCGCGGGTGCGGGCCATGGAGACCCGGCTCCTCACCCGGGAGCGGATGGAGCGGATGGTAGACGCCCGCTCCGATGAGGACGCGGCCAAGGTCCTGATGGAGTGCGGCTATGCCGAGCTGCCCAGCCTCACCGCCGGGGCCCTGGACGCCTGTCTGGCTCAGGCCCGCGGGGCGGTCTTTGCCGACCTGCGCAGCTCGGTGCCCGACCCGCGCCTTCTGGACGTCTTCCAGATGAAATACGACTACCACAACGCCAAGGTTTTGATCAAATCCGAGGCCATGGGGGCGGACCCCGGCCGTCTGCTGATGGACGGCGGCCGCTATCCCAAAGAGAGGCTGGCCGACGCCTACCGCCGGGACGACCTGCGGGACCTGTCCGGCCGCTTCCGCCAGGCCGTGGCCGAGGCCAAGGAGGTCCTGGCCTCCGGCGGCGACCCCCAGCGGGCCGACTTCGTGCTGGACCGGGCCTATTTCGAGGAGCTGCTGGACGCCGCCAAGGCGCTGGACAGCGCGTTCCTGCTGGGCTATGTGAGAATCAGCATCGACGCGGTGAACCTGCGCTCGGCGGTCCGGGCCGCCCGGATGGGCAAGGGGACAGAATTCCTGGCCCAGGTGCTCCTGCCCGGCGGCAATGTGGAGCCTCACGCCCTCTCCGCCGCCAAGGGCGGGGATCTGGGGAACCTGTTCCGGGCCGGACTGCTGGCCGAGGCGGCTGCGGCCGGAGCCGCGCTGGCGGTCCCCGGCGGCGGATCCCTCACCGCCTTTGAGCGCATGTGCGACGACGCCGTAACCGGCTACCTGGCCCAGGCCCGGCGCATCCCCTTCGGGGAGCACCCCATCATCGGATACCTCTACGCCCGGGAGGCGGAGATCACCGCCATCCGGACCATCATGTCGGGCCGCATGGCCGGACTGAGCGGCGAGAAGATCCGGGAAAGGCTGCGTGAACCATATGTCTAGCTACAAGATTGCGGTGCTGGGCGACCGGGACAGCGTACTGGGTTTCAAGGCCCTGGGGCTGGACGTATTCCCCGCCGGTACGGTGGAGGAGGCCCGCAGCATCCTCCACGAGCTGGCCAAGGGGAGCTATGCCGTGATCTACCTCACCGAGCAGTACGCCGCACGCATGGAGGCCGAGATCAAACGCTACAAGGATGAGCTCACCCCCGCTATCATCCTGATCCCCGGCAAGGACGGCTCTCTGGGCATCGGCATGGCCAACGTGAAAAGCGCCGTGGAGCGCGCCGTGGGCGCGGATATCCTCTAGGGGGGACTCCGTTTCCTCCAGGGGACTGTGGCCCCCTGGATACAAAGCCGGCGCGCCGCCGCAGGCGGCACACGGACTTCGATACCCCCCTCGCCTTCGCACAGCGAAGGCGGCTGCCCGCCGGTGCGGGCAGGCAGCGGTGTCCTCCGGCGAAGTAAATTCGCCTGCGGACTTTACTCTGAATGTTTTCCGCCGCGCTGCGGCGGAAACGCTGCGAGGCTTTTTGGGGGGGATCCCCCCGTTCGGATTTTCTTTTCCTGTAAATCAAACCTGAAAGAAGGTTGAGACATTGAGCAGCGGAAAAATTGTCAAGGTTTCCGGCCCGCTGGTGGTGGCCACCGGCCTGCGGGAGGCCAACATGGCCGACGTGGTCCGCGTCGGTGAGCAGCGGCTCATCGGCGAGATTCTGACCATGAACGGCGACTCCGCCTCCATCCAGGTCTATGAGGAGACCTCTGGCCTGGGCCCCGGCGCGGCCGTGGAGACCACCGGCGCCCCCCTGTCCGTGGAGCTGGGCCCCGGCATCATTGAGAACATCTATGACGGCATCCAGCGCCCGCTGGAGGTCATTATGAAGAAGGTGCAGGGCAACAACCTGCCCCGCGGCGTGGAGGTTCCCGCCCTGGACCGGGAGAAGAAGTGGGACTTCACCGCCACCGCCAAGAAGGGCGACAAGGTCACCGGCGGCGACATCATCGGCACCGTCCAGGAGACCAGCGTGGTGCTCCACAAGATCATGATCCCGCCCAAAATGAGCGGCACCATCGAGTCCATCCAGTCCGGCTCCTTCACCGTGCTGGACACCGTGGCCGTCCTGGTGGACGAGAACGGCGAGAAGCACAACCTGACCATGATGCAGAAGTGGCCCGTCCGTGTGGGCCGCCCCTACAAGCATAAGTATCCCCCCCGCACGCCCCTCCTCTCCGGCCAGCGGATTGTGGACGCCATGTTCCCCGTGGCCAAGGGCGGCACCGCCGCCATCCCCGGCCCCTTCGGCTCGGGCAAGACCGTCATGCAGCACCAGATGGCCAAGTGGTCCGACGTGGACATCGTGATCTACATCGGCTGCGGCGAGCGCGGCAACGAGATGACCGACGTGCTCCGGGAGTTCCCCGAGCTGGTGGACCCCCGCACCGGCGAGTCCCTGATGAAGCGCACGGTGCTCATCGCCAACACCTCCGACATGCCCGTGGCCGCCCGCGAGGCCTCCATCTACACCGGCATCACCATGGCCGAGTACTTCCGGGATATGGGCTATGACGTGGCCGTCATCGCCGACTCCACCTCCCGCTGGGCCGAGGCTTTACGCGAAATGTCCGGCCGTCTGGAGGAGATGCCCGGCGAAGAGGGCTACCCCGCCTACCTGTCCTCCCGCCTGGCCCAGTTCTACGAGCGGGCCGGTATGGTGGAGTGCCTGGGCTCCGACGCCGAGCGCCGCGGCTCCCTGACCGCCATCGGCGCGGTCTCCCCCCCGGGCGGCGACCTGTCCGAGCCGGTCTCTCAGGCTACCATGCGCATCGTCAAGGTGTTCTGGGCCCTGGACGCCTCCCTGGCCTACCGCCGCCACTTCCCCGCCATCAACTGGCTCAGCTCCCACTCCCTGTACCTGGACACCCTGAAGCCCTGGTACGACGAGCACCTGGGCAAGCAGTTCATGGTCAACCGCGACAAGTCCATGTCCATCCTCCAGGAGGAGGCCAGCCTGAACGAGATTGTGCAGCTGGTGGGCAAGGACTCCCTGTCCCCCGGCGACCAGCTCACCCTGGAGACCGCCAAGATGCTCCGCGAGGACTTTTTGCAGCAGAACGGCTTCATGGAGGTGGACTGGTACTCCAGCTACGACCGGCAGGACAAGATGCTGGCCATGATTCTGGACTACGACAAGCTCTGCCGGGCCGCCATTGAGAAGGGCGCGCCGGTGGCCGAGCTCTTCGAGATCCCCGTGCGGGAGCGCATCGGCCGCGCCAAGAGCGTGCCCGACGCCGAGTACCCCGCCGCATTCGCGGAGATGGCCCGCGAGATGGCCGGGCAGATCGAGGCCATTGCCGCCAAGGGAGGTGCTGAGGCATGATCAAGGAATACCGTACCATTCAGGAGATCAACGGCCCCCTGATGGTGGTCCGCAAGGTGGACGGCGTCACCTATGACGAGCTGGCCGAGATCGAGCTGCCCGACGGCTCCACCCGCCGCTGCAAGGTGCTTGAGGTCAACGGCGACAACGCCGTGGTCCAGCTCTTCGAGGCCAGCGCCGGGATCAACCTGGCCGGGTCCAAGATCCGCTTTTTGGGCCACCCCCTTCAGCTGGCCGTGTCCGGCGACATGCTGGGCCGGGTCTTCAACGGCATGGGCCAGCCCATCGACGGCGGCCCCGAGATCCTGGCCGAGGAGCAGCGGGACATCAACGGCCTGCCCATGAACCCCGCCGCCCGGGACTACCCCAACGAGTTTATTCAGACGGGCATCTCCACCATCGACGGCCTGAACACCCTGGTCCGCGGCCAGAAGCTGCCCATCTTCTCGGGCTCCGGCCTGCCCCACGCGGCCCTGGCCGCCCAGATCGCCCGTCAGGCCAAGGTGCTGGGGGACGACGCCTCCAACTTTGCCGTGGTCTTCGCCGCCATCGGCATCACCTTCGAGGAGTCCAACTTCTTCGTGGAGGAGTTCAAGCGCACCGGCGCCATCGACCGGACCGTGCTCTTCACCAATCTGGCCAACGACCCGGCTGTCGAGCGTATCGCCACCCCCCGTATGGCCCTCACCGCCGCCGAGTATCTGGCCTTTGAGAAGGATATGCACGTGCTGGTCATCCTCACGGATATCACCAACTATGCCGAGGCCCTGCGCGAGGTGTCCGCCGCCAAGAAGGAGGTCCCCGGCCGCCGCGGCTACCCGGGCTACCTCTACACCGACCTGGCCACCATGTACGAGCGGGCCGGCCGGCAGATGGGCAAGCCGGGCTCCATCACCATGATCCCCATCCTCACCATGCCCGAGGACGACAAGACCCACCCCA
>CANSQX010000052.1 GCA_947649225.1 uncultured Flavonifractor sp. | reverse complement strand
TGCCCTTGCTGACGGGGGTGCGGAAGTGCTCCAGGCCCATGGACAGGTCGCACTGATAGATATAGTAGGGGCGCACGCGGATCTTGACCAGCTCGTTGACCAGCTTCTTCATGGTGTGGACGCAGTCGTTCACACCGGCCAGCAGCACGCTCTGGTTACCCTGGGGGATGCCGGCGTCGGCCAGACGGGCGCAGGCCGCGGCGGCCTCCTCGGTGATCTCGTTGGGGTGGTTGAAGTGGGTGTTGAGCCAGATGGGGTGGTATTTCTTCAGCATATTGCACAGCTCAGGGGTGATGCGCTGGGGCAGCACCACCGGGGTGCGGGAGCCAATGCGGACGATCTCCACATGGGGGATCTCCCGCAGCTTGGCGATGATGTACTCCAGCCGCTCGTCAGAGCAGAGCAGGGCGTCGCCGCCGGAGAGGAGTACGTCCCGGACCTGGGGGGTGTTGCGGATGTACTCGATGGCCTGGTCCACCTGATCCACAGGCATACCGTCGTCCTTCTGGCCGGCGAAGCGGCGGCGGGTGCAGTGGCGGCAGTACATGGAGCACTGATCGGTGATCAGCAGCAGGCAGCGGTCGGGATAGCGGTGGGTCAGGCCGGGGGCGGGGGAGTCCTCGTCCTCATGGAGGGGGTCCAGCAGGTCGGCGGGGGACTGGTGGAGCTCCTTGGCGGTGGGGATGGCCTGGAGCCGCACGGGGTCCCGGGGATCACCGGGCTGGATCAGGGACAGGTAGTAGGGGGTGATGGCCATGCGCAGGGTCCCCAGGCAGGCCTTGACGCCCTCCTCCTCGTCGGGGGTGAGATCCACGTACTTTTTCAGGTCCTCTAGGGTTTCGATGCGGTTGCGGACCTGCCAGTGCCAGTCGTTCCACTCGGTGTCGGAGACATTGGGAAACAGTTCGGCGCGGCGAGAGACGATCATGGTAATTACCTCCAAATTTTTAATACGGGAGCCCTGTTCCATGGCCTGAGCCCGGGTTTTTTACAGGTACTTTTTCTCGAAGTAGGCCTTGAGCTGGGCGTTCTCGCGGAGCTCGGACAGGGTGATCGCAGCGTGGTCCTTGGTGTAGCCGTTGCCCACGATCATGGTGACATCCTTGCCGCAGCCCTCGGCCCCCAGGGCGGCCTTGGCGAAGTCGGTGGCCATAGAGAAGAAATAGACCGTGCCGTTGTCCCGGACGGGGAGAATGGCGCTCATCTCGCAGGCGGGGACGTTGACGATCAGGATGGACACATCGTACTCTTTCCCGCCGTTGACGGTCAGGGATTTGTCCAGCACCTCGATGGGGTTGGTGGCGGAGCCCACAATGGCCTCGTGGCAGAGGTTCATGCTCTTGAGCAGGTCGGCGTCCTCCTGGCAGATGACCAGGGCCACCACCTTGCCGGTGGGACCGACGCGCTTCATGGCCTCGTAGCAGCACATCATGCCGCCCTTGCCCGCGCCGCCCAGAATCAGCACGCTGTCGCCGGGCTTTACCAGCTTGGCGGTCTGGGCGGGGGCGCCCGCCACGTCCAGGGCGGCCAGAGCCAGCTCCTCGCTCATATCGTCAGGCAGCTTGGCGTACAGGCCGGACTCGAAGAGGATGGCCTGGGCCTGCACGTCCACCCGGTCGATCTCGGGATGGATGGCCAGAATTTTCTCAATCTTCAGGGGAGTCAGAGACAGAGACACCAGAGAGGCGATCTTGTCGCCCGGCTTCAGGTCGATCTTGCCCTGGAGCTCCTCGCCGATCTCGCGGACGGTGCCGATGAACATGCCGCCGGAGCCGGTGACCGGGTTCTGCATCTTGCCCCGCTCGTTCACGATGTCCAGAATCATCTGCTCGGTCTTGCCCAGGTCCTTGCCGCAGGCCTCGTAAATCTGGGTAAAGGAGGCGGAGTCGATGTTCAGCGCGGAGACGTCGCACAGGATCTCGTTGGACCAGCACTCCATGGTGTTGTCAATCTTCTTGGCAGCCTGGGTCATCAGGCCCTGGGGCTCAATCACGCGGTGGACGCCGTACTTGTTGCCCTTCTTCTGCATAGAGACATTCCTCCTAAAAATGTAAGTGGAAGAGGATGGTGCGGCGCCCTGTGTGTGGGAGGGCGCCGCGTGCGGGGAGGTTTTTGTGTGTGCTCGCTGGTGGTCTGGGTCTGTGCGGGGGTTTGCTTTGTGTGGGGTGTGGGGTAGGTTTTATTGTCAACGGGGACGGGGCAGCGGCGACTGCCCGGCCCGCGAAGACCAGGGGTTACCGGCCCAGGGACAGGATGGCCCGGGCCTCGTCGGGGGTGGCGATCTCCCGGCCCAGCTCCTTGGCCAGCCGGGCCACCTTGGCCACCAGCTCGCCGTTGCTTTGGGCGGGGACGCCCCGGGCCAGGTTCAGGTTGTCCTCAAAGCCCACCCGGACGTTGCCACCCATGGCGATGGCGGCGGCGGCCAGGGTGAAGGAGTGCCGGCCGATGCCGGTGGCGGTCCAGGTGGACCCGGCGGGGATGGACTTCACCAGCCAGACCAGGTCCTCCACGGTGGCGGGGGTGCAGCCGGGGACGCCCAGCACGAAGTTGAACTGCATGGGCGCGCCGGGGACCTCGCCCTTTTTGGCCATGGTCAGGACGGTGTCCAGGTGGCCCTTTTCAAAGCACTCGTACTCGGGCTTGATGTGGTTTTCCAGCATCCGCTTGCCGAACGCCCGCATGATGGGCATAGTGTTCTCAAAGACCTCGTCCCCGAAGTTGCAGGTGCCGCAGTCCAGGGTCGCCATTTCGGGGAAGAGCTCGGTGGGCTGGAGCCGCTCCTCGGCCGTCATGCCCACAGCGCCGCCGGTGGAGGGGATGAGGATCACGCCGGGGCAGGCCGCCTTGATGGCGTCCAGCACCACGCGGAAACGCTCCCGGTCCTGGGTAGGCGTACCGTCGTCCCAGCGGACGTGGACATGGATAACGGCCGCGCCCGCATCAAAGGCGCTCTTGGCCTCCCGGACCATCTCCTCCACCGTGTAGGGGACGGCGGGGTTCTGTGCTTTTGTGACCTCTGCGCCGCAGATGGCCGCCGTGATGATGAGCTTTTCCATGGGAAACGACCTCCTTTTGTGGTTCTCCCGGCTCCCGCCCGCGGACAGGCCCGCGGCCTGCCCGCAGGGGAGACGGGAAAGGGGGGAGAACGCAAATCCGATTGTGTTCGCTCAGCCCTGCGCGCCGCGCTGCTTATCCTTGGGTACCACGCAGGTGCCGCTGGCACGGCAGACGACGACCGGCTCGGCCAGTACGTCGCAGGCGGAGTCGTTGATGTCGGGGCGGGGGGCGATCACCTTCCGGGCCTCGAAGGTCATCTTCCGGGAGGTGTTGCCCATCTGGGTGATGGAGCCCTCGGCCTCAATGAAGTCCCCGGCGTAGACCGGAGCCAGGAACTGCACGTTGTCATAGGCGCAGAAGAGGCCCTCGTCCCCATCGCTGCGGATGAGCAGCTCGGTGGCCACGTCGCCGAACAGGTGGAGCATGTGGGCCCCGTCCACCAGATTGCCGCCGTAATGGGCATCCTCCGCTCCCATGCGGACCCGAATCAATACCTTTTCCATGTCAGATTACCCCTTTCAAAAATAATGCGCCATTCGATCCGTTCCTGTATCTGGAAAGACCGAATAGCGCAACATGAACACAAAAGAGCGCTATCTATGCCTTACCGGAACTCCGTCAGACATAAATAGCACTCCATGGAACTCATGACAATCCGCAAGCGCTGGACCTGCGGCTCAGGGGGAGGGATGGACGACATCCAGTCCCCCTTCGGCGGTGCGGACATTCGCGGAGCCCATCGGGATCGCTCTCCCTTGACATGACTCCGTTACCTTGCACACCGCGCCTCTACTCATGCATGTTATTCACTTTTTACAATTTCGATTATAACACAGCTTTTTCTTTTGTCAACTCCAACAACAAAAAACGCATAAAACCAGCAAAATGACGAAAATCCAGAAAAATCCATCTAAAAATAGTTCCGAAAACGCGCAGGATTTTCCCAAAAGCAAGAATATTATAAATGAGAATAAAATTCTACTATGTACATCTTGCCTAAAAGCCGGGTGGGCTCAGCCCTCCTCGGAGAAGAGCGCCAAAAGCTCTGGATCCAGCTTCAGAAGGCGGCAGACCCGCAGGGCGTCCCGGGGACAGGGGGCCCCCGGCGGGGCGGGCTGGAGCCGGTAATCCATCCGCCGGGCGATGCGGCGGCGGGGGTCGTCGCCCTCGTCCCCGTCCACAGTCCGGACCAGCCCGGCCACCTGGTAGTGGGCGGCCGCCGCGTCCGAGACTCCGTCGTAATGGGTGGTCATGAGGGCGGTGCAGCGCAGGCCGTTGAGGTAGCGCACCAGAGTCCGGGCCAGTGCGGCCCCCTCCTGGGGGTTGGTGCCCCGTGCGAACTCGTCCAGGGCCAGGAAGAAAACGGTGTCCCGGCTCTCCCGGAGCAGGGTGTCCAGGGCGTGAACCTCCCCGCCGAAGGAGGAGAGTCCCCCGCTCCCCGGGCCGCTGTCCGCCAGAATGAGTGCCACCCGGTCGAAGAGGGGCAGGCAGGCCTCCTCCGCAAAGACGAAGAAGCCGCACTGGCACAGCAGCAGGCTCAGGGAGACCGCCCGCAGGGAGACCGTCTTGCCCCCCATGTTGGCCCCGGTGATGACGGTACAGCCCCGCCCCAGCGTGATGTCCACCGGGGTGAAGGAATCCCCGCGCTCCTCCAGGGCGGCGGCCACCTGGGGGTGGACCACCTGCCGCAGGCAGATCCGGCCGTCCTCCGCCAGGACGGGCCGGATACAGCCGTACCGGCGGGCCAGCAGGGCCTTGGCCAGGATCAGATCCAGCCGCCCCAGGGTCTCCATATTGGCCAAAAATTCCGGCAGGCAGGCCATCAGCGCGGCGGTCATGGTCCGCCGGACTTCCAGCTCCAGGGCGTCCTCCCGGACGGCCAGCAGGCGGCGGCACTCCAGCAGGGCGGCGCGCTCCTCCCCGGCTGCGGCGCGGATCCGGGCCTCCAGGGCGTTTTTCTCCGCCCGCAGAGGGCCCAGCTCCGGGTGCTGGCTGTCCTCGATGGAGAAGGCGGGCAGCCGCCGCCCCGAGGGGTCGATCCGATCCAGAGCCTCCCCCATGGAGATCAGGGCGATCCCGGCGAAGGGGGCCAGCCGCTCGTAGGCCGCGATCAGCTGCTCCAGGGTGAGAAGAAAATGCTTGATCTCGAAGAGCTCCACCAGGTCGAAGGGGCTGCCCGCCTCCCGGTCCAGAGAGCCCCGGATGTCGTGAAAGAGGGGGAGGCACCGGGTCATGGCCCGGAACGGGGCCCCGTTCTCCGCCCACAGGGGAATGGCCTGAGCGATATTGGAAAATTCCTCCTCCAGGGCGGCCCGCTGTCCGGGGCCGTACCAGGGCAGACGGCGGATGGCCGCCCGGCCGAAGGGGGACATGGGGCTCAGCTTATCCAGCACCCATTTGAGGCCGGTGTGGGCGCGCAGCTCCTGGGTCAGTTCCATGCTAGTCCTCCTCTCGTACATTGACCACGGGCAGGGGGATCGCCGCCCGCAGCGCAGCCAGAAAGGCCGCCGGTTCAAACTGCCAGCCGTAGGCCGACCAGGGGTTGGCGCACACGGCGGCAATGGCGAGGGTCCGCCGCACCGCCAGGGTCCCCCCGGCCCGGGCAAAGAGGGCCATGGCCTCCCGGCCCGCCAGGACGTGGGTGGGATTGGCGGTGATCAGGGCGGTGGGAGCCCCCCGCCGGGCCAGGGTTTTCAGCAGCGGGTCGGTGATCGCGCCCCCCGCCCACAGGGCGCAGGGCCGCTGGGGCAGCTTGGCCCAGCGTGGGGTTCCCCCCTCGTCCAGGGGCAGCTCCAGGGGCTCTCCCTCCGGCGTAAAGAGGGCGAAGCGCGTCTCCAGCGCCTCCACCGCCGTCCGCAGGCCGGGGGGCTCGGGCGGCTCCGCCCCGAAGAGGGCGCAGACATGGGCGGTCTCGGCCACCACCGCCTCCATGCTCCGGTCCACGGAGGCCCCGGCACACAAAATGGCGCACCCCTCCGCCCCGGCCCCCGCCAGGGATTTGCGGCCCGCCGCCCCGTCGATGAGCACCCGGTCCGCCCCCAGGCGGCGGAATTCTGCGGCCAGGGGGGACAGCTGTCCTGCGGCCGAGGGCCCCGCCAGCTGAATATACCCGTCGGACAGGGCCCGCAGCACGGCCACCTCCCCCAGGGGGGTCATCACCCCGGTGAGGGCCTCCACCGCGCAGGTGGCGTCGCACAGGGCGAGCATCCCCCGGGCGGTGGCGAACAGGTCCCCCGCCCGCACATAGAGATCGGGCTTTTCGGTGCCGGTGACCAGGTCGGTGGCCTCCCCGTCCCGGCCCACCGAGGTGAGGCCCAGGCGCTCTCCCTCCAGCTCGGCCATCAGACGCCGGAGGGCGGTGGTCTTGCCCGCGTTCTTGCACAGGCCAATCAGGGTCACAATCTCCGCACTGCCGATGTGCTCCCTCAGCACGGCGCTCCCTCCTCTCGTTTGGCCCCATTATACGGGCGGGCTCCCGTCCTGTCAATGGGGGGCCCGCCCGAGCCCGGCGTGCGGAGGGTTCTGTCCCCCGCGCGGCGTTTTCTCTGCCTTCTGCACAGTTTTCCTGCCACAATATTGTGCTCTATCACGATTTTTTCTGCTGCTTTTCCAAGAAACCGCAGGCTGGATTGGGCACTGTGACAACTGCGGCCCCTCTCCCTCCGGCCCGGAATTTTTCCCTCCGGCCCGCCGCTTTTAGAGAAAGGTTGGATAATTCCGCAGTACAATGCTTCCCAAACAGCCGGCCCCGCGCCGGGCGGGCGAATCTCTACTGCGGGGGAATGCAGCCATGAACCACACACCAATCCAGGCCCGGCTGGAGGAAGAGCGCCTCCGGCTGGCGCGGGGGGAGCGGGGCCGGTCCCCCTTCTCCTCCGGGCTCCAGCGGACGGCCTTCCGCCTGCTGGCCGGTTTTTTCGCCCTGATGCTGGCCTTTACCCTCCTGTCCCGGGCGGCGGCCGGACTGCTCACCCCCCGGGTGGAGACCGGAAGCCCCCGGACCGGGGTGCTCACCCGGCGCTTTGCCGCCTCCGGCGTGCTGGAGCCCCTGGGAGAGCTGCTGGTGGAGCTCCCCGCCGGGGTGACGGTGAAGCGGATCCTGGTCCGGACGGGCCAGCAGGTCCGGGCGGGCGAGGTGCTGATGGAGCTGGACCAGGAGGATCTGGCCCAGTCCATCGCCCAGCTGAAAACCGACATCGGCATCCTGGAGCTGCGGCTGGCGCAGGCCGCGCCGGGGGAGAGCGCCCCTGGGGACGCCGGCGTCCAGGCCGCCCAGCGGGCCCTGGAGGACGCCCAGACGGACTATCAGCACCTGGAAGCGCGCCGGGCCCGGGCCGGGGAGCGGGCGGCAGAGGATCTGGCCCTGGCGCAGGAGGCCGAGGCGCAGGCGCAGTCCGAGCTGCGCCGGGCGGAGGAGAGGGCGCGGGAGCGCCTGATCCAGGCGGCGGAGGATAAGTGCAAGGCCGCCGGGGACAGCCTCTCGGCGGTACAGGAGGCCGCCCGGGATGCCATTGAGGGGGCGGAGGACGCCGTGACCGCCGCCCTGGACGCCCAGAACAGCTACCGGAAGGGGTATTACGAGGCGGTGGAGCAGACCGGACGCCTGAAGGAGCAACTGAGCGCCGCCCAGGCGGAGCTCTGGGGGCTGTTGGACGGCGGGGCCTCCGAGGAGGCCGTCCGGGCGGCCCAGGAAAGGGTGGACAGCCTGGCCGCCGCCCTGGAGAGCGCCAAGTGGAGCGAGCCCAACTACAGCTACAGCGCCGACCTGGCCGTCCGCCGGGCCCAGGACAACGTGACCAAGGTGACGGACCGTCAAAATGAGAAGATCGCCGCCGCCCAGGCGGAGGTGGATCGGGCCCAGGAGGAGCTGGAGCGCACCAGAGCCGAGCCGGAGATCGGAGACGACAGCGAAGTCCTGGCCGCCCAGGCCGCCCTGAAGAGCGCCGGCCAGGGGGTGCGGAGCGCCCGGCGGGCCCTGGAGGATACCGCCGCCGAGACCGAGGCGCAGCTCCTGGCCGCCCGGCGGGCGGTGGAGCAGGCGGAGATCGCCCTGGAGAGCGCCCAGGCCCAAGCGGAGGACCAGCGCCTGACCCAGGCCCGCACGCAGGAGGAGTCCCGCCGCCAGAACGAGATCGACGCCATGGGCTGGCGCAGCGAACGGGATACCCTGCGCCGCAGGCTGGCCAGCCTGGAGGGGGCCGCCGCCCTGGACGGGGCGCTGGCCGCCCCGGCGGACGGGACCGTCCTGTCGGTGCTGGAGCGTCCGGGCCAGCTCCAGACGGCGCAGACGGCCGCCGTCCTCTCCCAGGGGGACGCGGGCTTCCGCTTCCGGGGGAGTTTAAGTCAGGAGGAGGCCGCCAGGCTGGCTGAGGGAGACGAGGGGGTGCTCACCTTCACCCAGGACGGCAAAAGCCGCAGTCTGGACGTGACCCTGGATGCCCCGGGCGCCCCCGACGAAAAGGGGCAGGCCACCGTCACCGCCCTGCTGCCCGAGGGGACCTATCCCACCGGGGCGCCTGCGCGCCTGGAGATCGCCCGGCGGAGCGGGCAGTATCCCCTGTGCCTCCCCCTCTCCGCCCTGCGCAGCGACGGGGACGGGGACTATGTGCTGGCGCTCCGGGAGGAGGAGACGGCGATGGGGCTGGTGCAGACGGCGGTGCGGGTGCCCGTAACGGTCACCGACCGGGACAGCGATCAGATGGCGGTGTCCGGGGCCCTGAGCGGGTCGGACGCGGTGATCACCGGCTCCAGCCGGCCGGTGGCGGAAGGGGACAGGGTGCGCCGTGCAGACGGGACGGAATAGGGCGGCCCCCCTGCTGTGGGCCCTGGCCCTGGCGGCCTGGTGCGCCTGCGCCCTGCTGGCCCAGCGGGCGGACGGCTTCTGTGCCGGGACGGCGGTGTACTGGAGCGGGACTGAGGGCCCCAGCGCCGCCCAGCTCCGGCGGGCGGAGGCCCAGCTGGCCGCCGGGGGCCGGGAGAACCTGCCCCGGGCCACCCTCTGGCGGGAGCTGGGGGATCAGACCGTCTCCCAGCCCGGGGGCGGCGCGCTCCGCTGCGATCTCCTCCAGTGCTGGGGGGCGGCGGAGGACCTGCTCCCCCTGCCCCTCCGGGCCGGCTTCTGGCCCGCCCGGGGGGATACGGCAGGGTGCGCCGTGGATGAGGGGGCGGCGGCCGCTCTCTGGGGCAGCGCGGACGCGGTGGGCCGCACCCTGGAGTGGGACGGCGGCCGCTATACGGTCCGGGGGGTGTTCCGGGGGGACGGCGGGCTGGTCCTGGTGCAGGGGGACCCCGGCCTGGAGCTCCCCTGCGGCAAGCTCCTGCTGGTCTTCCCGGAGGGGGGCGGCCGGGAGGCGGCCGGGGCCTTCCTCAACGCCGCCGGGCTGGCGGAGGGCGCGGTGCTGGATCTCCCCCTCCTGGGGCAGTGCCTGCGGGGGCTGTCCGCCCTGCCGGGCGGGCTGCTGCTGGTCTGGATCTGGGCCCTGCTGCTGGGCCGGGGCCGGAGACTGGGGGGGACGCCCCTGCTGCTGGCCTGCTATCTGCCCGCCGCCGTCCTGTGCGCCGGGGCGGCCCTCTGGGCGGCCGGGTTTCCCTGGACGATCCCCGCTCAGCTTCTTCCCAGCCGGTGGTCCGACTTCTCCTTCTGGCCCCGGCTGCTGGAGACCCACTGGGCCCGGCTGACCGCCTTTCTGGCCCAAAGCCCGGGGCGGCGGGACGTCCTGCTCTGGCCCTGCGCCCTGGGCGTCCCCCTGCTGGCGGCGGCGGCCGGGGGACTCACGGCCCTGGCCGCCCGGCAGACCCGGGGGAGCACGGACGGGCGCTGTCTGGCGGGGTGCGGGGCCTGGCTGGCCGGGCTCTCCGCCGCAGCCCTCTGGTGCGCGTGCTGGGACGGCGGCCGGCTGGGCGGACTGGCCCTCAGCCGGGGCATGTGGCTGCTGCCGCCCCTGTTCCTGGCCGTCCGCCGGGGACTGGCCGTCCACGCGGCGGCCCTGAAACCGAGAGGAGGTCATTCCCATGAGACACAAGACCGGGACTCCCCCGGCGGAGCGTCCCCCCAGGCTCCCGCCTGAGACGGACGGCGCGGCCCCCTGGCTCTTCCTGCTGCCCAGCCTGACGGCGGTGTCCGTCCTGGTGCTGCTCCCCTTTCTGGACGCGGTGCGCCGGTCCTTCCTCTCGGCCGCCGGCGGGCGGTTTGTGGGGCTGGACAACTACCGGGCCGTGCTGGAAAACCAGGCCTTCCGGCTGGCGGCCTGGAACACCCTGCGCTTTACGGCGGTGTGCATCCCCCTTCTGCTGGCCTTCTCCCTGCTGCTGGCCCTGCTGGTGGGGGCGGTCCGGGAGCGGCGGGGGATCTTCAAGACCTCCTTTCTCCTGCCCATGGCCATTCCGGTGGCCTCCATCGTCCTGCTGTGGAAGGCGGTCTTTCATGAGAACGGCCTCTTCAATTCCCTGCTGCGGCTGATCGGTCTGCCGGAGCAGAACTGGCTGGACAGCGGCTGGACCTTTGGGGTGCTGGTGTTCACCTACCTGTGGAAGAACGCGGGGTACGACATGGTGCTCTGGCTCTCCGGCCTGAGCGGCATCCCGCCCGCCCTCTACGAGTCGGCCGCCCTGGACGGGGCGGGGGCGGCGCAGCGGTTTTTCCGCATCACCCTGCCCGGCCTGCGGCCCACCCTGTTCACGGCGGCGGTGCTCTCCCTGCTCAACTCCTTCAAGGTCTTCCGGGAGGCCTATCTCATCGCGGGCGGCTACCCCCACCGGAGCATCTACATGCTCCAGCACCTGTTCAACAACTGGTTTTTGCAGCTGGACACCGACAAGCTGTGCGCGGGGGCGGTACTGCTGGCCCTGGCGGCGGCGGGGGCGGCAGCCCTGCTCCAGGGCCTGCTGGGAAGGGGGGATCGGCCGTGAGGCGGTGGGGGATCGCCATGGTGCTCTCGGCGCTGGCCGCCCTGGTGTGGGCGCCCTTGTGGCTGCTCCTCTCGGGCTCCCTGATGGGGGCGGAGGAGGCCGCCCGGAGCCTGGGGCCCGTCCTGGGCACGGCGGAGGGCGCCGCCGTCTGGCCCCTGCTGCCCCTGTACCCCACCCTGGGGCCCTGGGTGGAGCTGCTGCTGGACAGCCCGGCGTTTTTCGCCATGTTCTGGAACTCCTGCGGCCAGGTCTTTCCCGTGGTGGCGGGCCAGGTCCTCCTGGGGGCCCCGGCGGCCTGGGCTCTGGCCCGCTTCCGCTTCCGGGGCAGGCGGCTCGTCTATACGCTGTACGTGCTCTTGATGCTGCTGCCCTTTCAGGTGACCATGGTGTCCAGCTATCTGGTTCTGGACACGCTGGGGCTGACGAATACGGTGTGGGCCATCATCCTGCCGGGGGCGGCGTCCACCTTCCCGGTCTTTCTGATGGTGCGCTTCTTCGCCGCCATCCCCGCCGCCCTCACCGAGGCGGCCGCCCTGGATGGGGCGGGTCCCCTGCAAACGTTTCTCCATGTGGGGCTGCCGCTGGGTGCGCCGGGAATTCTCTCCGCCGTGGTGCTGGGCTTTCTGGAGTACTGGAACGCCCTGGAGCAGCCCCTGGCCTTTTTGAAGGACAAGGCCCTGTGGCCCCTGTCCCTCTATCTGCCCGCCGTCACGGCGGAGAATGCGGGGCGCACGCTGGCGGCCTCGGCGGCGGCGCTGATCCCGCCCCTGCTGATCTTCCTCTTCGGTCAAAAATACCTGGAGGCGGGGATCGCGGCGTCGGGGCTGAAGGACTAGGCCCTGTTTGAAGCATGGCAAAAGACCCAAACGGCGGATCTTTATTCCGCCATAAAGTATTCCTGCGAATTTTTGCCTTGTCTGGCGGAAAAATCTCTCGCCGTTGGGCATTCCGCCAATATTCAAACAAGGCCTAAGCATGAAAGGGGCGGAATATGAGATGGAACAGCAGGCTGCCGTCAGGCTCTCGGCGGAGGGGGTCCACAAGTGGTACCCCGGCGGGGTTCACGCAGTGCGGGACATGACTCTGGCGGCGGAGCCGGGGGAGCTGATGGTCTTTGTGGGACCCTCTGGCTGCGGGAAGTCCACCCTGCTGCGGATGATTGCGGGGCTGGAGCGGGTGGACGGCGGGGTGATCCGCATGGGGGAACGGGTGATCAACCGGGCGCCCCCCAAGGACCGGGACATCGCCATGGTCTTTCAGAATTACGCCCTCTACCCCACCATGAAGGTCTATGACAACATCGCCTTTCCCCTGAAAATGCGCCGGTGGAAGCGCCCGGACATCCGGGAGCGGGTGGCCCAGGTGGCCGAACGGCTGGACCTCACCGGGCTGTTAGACCGGCGGCCGGGGGCCCTCTCGGGGGGCCAGCGCCAGCGGGTGGCTCTGGCCCGGGCCATGGTGCGCAGCCCCCGGCTCTTCCTCATGGACGAGCCCCTGTCCAACCTGGACGCCAAGCTCCGGGTGAAGATGCGCCGTGCCATCACCGCCCTCCAGCGGGACCTGGGGACCACCACTGTCTACGTCACCCACGACCAGACCGAGGCCATGACCATGGGGGACCGGGTGGCGGTGATGAAGGACGGGGTGCTCCAGCAGGCGGACACCCCCCAGAGGGTGTACCGGCGGCCTGCCAACCTCTTTGTGGCCCAATTCATCGGCTCGCCCCCCATGAACCTCTGGGCGGGGGAGGCGCTCCCCGGCGGCCTGTGTCCCCCGGGCCAGGTGCTGGGCCTGCGCCCCGAGCACGTGGTTCCGGGCGGGGACGGACCGGCCGTGCTTCAGGCCCGCATCGAGGGGATCGAGTGTACCGGCCGGGAGTCGGTGGTCTACCTGTCGGCGGAGGGCGGCCTCCCGATCACCATGACCACGGACGCGGCCTTCCCCGGCCGGTCGGGGGAGCACCTGCCGGTGTCCCTGCAAATTGGGCGGGCCTGCCGCTTCGACAGGGAGAGCGGCCTCCTGCTCCCGGAGCCCCAGGCTGTCGATCCATCGTCCGTCTGAGTGCGGCCGTATCCTCGTAAAAAGCGGTACCAACCGCCGCAGCGCATCCTTGCGGTCAGCATCGCCGTTGACCGCGTTAAACATTCTGAAATCCATCCCGTATCCCTGCGATTTTGTCTTATCGGCGGTAATTTTGTCCCCCAAATCTGCGCACCCGGGCAAATGGCGCCGCTTCTAGGCCTTGTTTGAGAAATGGCAGAATGCCCAACGGCGAGAGATTTTTTCGCCAGACAAGGCAAACATTCGTAGGAATACTTTGTGTATTTCAAGAATTATTCACGCGGTATGGCGAAAAAAGATCCGCCGCTTGGGCGTTTTGACATTTCTCAAACAAGGCCTAAGCGTGCGCTTTGACAATCTAAGCCCCCGGCTCCCGCGCCGTGCGCGGGAGCCGGGGGCTCGCCGTCTCACAAGAAATCTGCCGCCGCGTCCTGTTCCCTCTTTTGCGGCGGGCGAAACTGTGTTATACTGTCAGGGTAACGGCTTGTCCGGTGGCAAGGGGCACATAGGCGGGACAGTCCCGGGCCAGGGCCTCCAGAGCCGCAGGCCCGGTGCAGTGGCAGGCCGCCAGCGTGCGGATGGCCGATCCGTTCACGTACTCGATGGTGCTCATGGTCCGGGCCATGGGGGCGGGGGCCAGGTGGGTCCCGCCGAGGTAGGCCGTCACCGGCAGGTCCAGGAGCCGCTGGGCGTGGGTGCAGAGGTTCACCAGTCCTGTGTGGGCGCAGCCGGTGATCAGCGCCAGCCCGGATTCCCCCCGGATCACCAGCGCCAGCTCGTCCCGGTAGCCGTCGGCCTGGAACCGGCCGCCGGAAAAGACCAGGTCGGTGGGGTCGATGGGCTCAAAGGGGCAGACCCGCCTCGGGTTGGCCATCAGATAGATCGCCTCCCCCGGGAAGATGGGGAACAGGTCCTGGGCCACCGCCCGCCAGACCACCCGGTGGCGCACCAGCCAGGCCGCATCCAGCCCGCTGGAGGTGGGCTCGTAGTACCCCTCGGTCTCCGACTTGTCCCAGTAGCGGTCGGTGAAAAAGTCCCGGTGGACATAGAGAGGGGCGCGGAGCCGCCCCGCCTCCACCATGGCGCACAGGCCCCGGCAGTGGTCGATGTGGCCGTGGGAGAGGACGGCGGCGTCCAGCCGGGTGAGATCCTGCCCCAGCGCGGCCGCGTTGTCCAGAAAGGCCCCGGATGCGCCGGTGTCGAAGAGAATCCGGCGGCCCCCGGCCTCCACCAGCAGAGAGAGCCCGAATTCATGGGCCAGTCCCGGGACCCCCGGCCGGTTTTCAATCAGTGCAGTGACGGTGAGTTCCATCATACCCCTCCCAACGCTCGTATTCCAAGCGGATTTTTCCCTATTATATAAAAAAACGGGGCGGGACGCAAGCGCCCGCGGACAGGAGGCCGAATTTTGAACCCTGAGACATGGAAACAGGAGCTGGACGAGCTCTTCCCGCAGATTGTGGCCTGGCGGCGCCACCTCCACCGGCACCCGGAGCTGTCCTTCCAGGAGCACCAGACCACCGCCTATCTGGAGGAGCAGCTCCGGGCGCTGGGGGTCACGGAGATCGCCCGGCCCACCCGGACCGGGCTGGTGGCCCGCATCACGGGGGGGCGGCCCGGCCGCACCATCGCCATCCGGGCCGACATCGACGCCCTGCCCATCCAGGAGGAGAACGATCTCCCCTTTGCCTCGGAGAACCCGGGCGCCATGCACGCCTGCGGCCACGACGGCCACGCGGCCATGCTCCTGGCCGCCGCCGCCCTGGCCGTCCGGCACGCGCCGGCGCTCTGCGGCGAGCTGGTGTGCATCTTCCAGCACGCCGAGGAGATCCCCCCCGGCGGAGCCGCCGAGCTCTACGCCGCCGGGGTGATGAACGAGGTAGACGAGCTCTACGGCTGCCACCTCTCCAGCAACTTCCCCACCGGGACCTTCGGGGTGCGCGCCGGGGCCCTCACCGCCGCCACCGACCGCTTCGATATTACGATCCAGGGCAAGGGGGGCCACTCCTCCATGCCGGAGGTGTGCGTGGACCCCATCGTCACCGGGGCGGAGGTGATCGCCGCCTTACAGACCGTGGTGGCCCGAAACCTGCGGGCCCTGGACCCGGCGGTCCTGTCGGTCTGCCAGGTGTCGGCCGGAGACGCCTACAACATCATCCCCCAGGAGATGGCCATCACCGGCTCCCTGCGCACCTTCTCCGAGGAGGTCCGCAGTCAGGTCCCCGTTCTGATGGAGCGCATTGCCCGGGGGATCTGCGCCGCCCACGGGGCGGAGTGCGTCTTCTCCTTTGAGCGGGGCTACGCCAGCGTGCAGAACGACCCCGCCCTCACCCGCCGGGTGGAGGAGGGCCTCGTCCAGTGGTTCGGGGCGGACCACATTCTCCACATCGAGCCGCTCATGCCCGGCGAGGACTTCTCCGCCCTTCAGAAGGACTGCCCCGCCTGCTTCATCGAGATCGGCACCCGGAACCCGGCGCTGGGGACCGACAAGCCCCACCACAATCCGGCCTACCGGATGGACGAGGAGGGGCTGCGCTGGGGGGCCGGACTGCTGCTCAGCATCGTTGCGGAAAGGCTGGGGAGCTGATGGCGGTGCTCTCGGTCCGCGCCTGGGCGGAAAACAGCACGAAGACCCACATCCAGGCGGGGCGGCATTCGCTCTTAATCGACGAGCCGCCCCTCTTCGGCGGGGAGGACGCCGCCCCCAGTCCGGTGGAGCTGCTCCTTGCCGCCCTGGCCGGGGCGATCAACGCCATCGGCCAGTATACGGCCAAGGAACTGGGCATGACGGTTCGCCGTCTGGACATCGCCGTGGACGGCGACTGCGACGGCGCCCGCTTCTTCGGCACATCCCTGGACGGCCGGGCGGGGTTCACGGACATCCGCGTGTCCCTCACCCTGGACAGCGGCGCCGGGCCGGAGCTGGCCGCCCGGTGGCTGGAGCAGGTGCGCCTGCGCTGCCCGGTGCTGGACAACCTGACCGCTCCGGCGGCGGTGTCCCTGGAGCTTGTGCGAAACCCGCAGGATACGGCAGAATAACGTTCTTTCTGCCTCTTTTCCCTTTCAAGAAAAAAGCAAAAACGGCAGAGAGGGTGCGGGCCGGTGAAACGGTTTGTTTTGAAGGAAAAGCAGCACTTGGACGGCGGCATTCTGAAGATCGTGGTGGATCGGGAGACGGGAGTCCACTACCTGATCGGCAGCGGTATGGGACTGAGCGGTATGACACCCTTATTGGATCAGAACGGAGACGTTGTGATAAAAAAGATAAAGGAGACGAGCGGTTTATGATGGATCAAAGGCTTATTGCAGTCGCCCTGGGGAAGGAGCCCGCCGATCTGGTTATCCGGAACGGCAGGCTGATCAACGTCCACACGGGGGAGATCTACCCGGCCGACATCGCCATTGCGGGCGAGCGGATCGCCGCCGTGGGCGCGCTGCCCGAGGGGGTGTGCGGCCCGAATACCAGGGTGCTGGACGCCGCCGGAAAGCACCTGGCCCCCGGCTTCATTGACGCCCACATCCATATCGAGAGCAGTATGCTCACCTACACCGAGTTCGCCAAGATGGTGGTGAAGCACGGCACCACGGCCGTGGCCTCCGACCTGATGGAGGTCACCATTGTCTCCGGCGTGGAGGGCATGAAGGAGGTCCTGGCCGAGTCGGCCCGCACCCCCGTCAAGCTCTACTACCCCGTCCCCGCCTTTATGGAGGAGAACGGTCTCCAGACCACCGGCTCCACCCTCCACGCGGAGATGATGGACGAGCTCATCCAGCTGCCCCAGGCGGTGGGCCTGGCCGAGGTGCTGGCCCCGCCCATCCTGGCCGGAAGCCCCGCCTCCGCCCACATGCTGGAGCTGGCCGGAAGGTACGGCAAGACCGCCGAGGGCCACGCCCCCGCCATGTACGGCGGCCCTCTGGACGCCTATGTCTCCGCCGGCATCAACAGCGACCACGAGAGCACCAACCGGGAGGAGGCCCGCCAGAAGCTCCGCGCCGGGCTCCGGGTGCTCATGCGGGAGGGCTCTGCCTCCACCGACCTGCGGGCCTGCCTGAAGGTGATCACCGAGGACAAGGCCGACGCCCGCCACTGCGCCATGGTCTCCGACGACATCGACGCCCTCCATATCAAGGACTGCGGCCACCTGGACCACAAGGTCCGCATTGCCGTGGAGGAGGGGGTGGACCCGGTGACCGCCATCCAGATGGTCACCCTCAACCCCGCCGAGTCCTTCCGGATCGACGGCGAGTGCGGCTCCATCGCCCCGGGCAAGTACGCCGATATCGTGGTGCTCTCCTCCCTGGAGCAGTGCGCGGTGGACCAGGTGGTCTCCAAGGGGGCCCTGGTGGTGGACGGCGGCGCCCTCACCGCCGATCTCCCCGCCCCCCGGTACAGCGATCAGCTCCGCAATACCGTCCATATGCCCCCCGTCACCGGGGATGACCTGGTGCTCCGGACCGACCTGGCGGCCAAAACCGCAAAGGCGCACGTGATTGGGGCCTCCCCGGTCTCCCTCCTCACCGAGGATCTGATCGTGGATCTGCCTGTCCGGGACGGCGTGGTCCAGCCCGACCTGGAGCAGGACATCCTCCGCATCGCCTGCGTGGAGCGCTACGGCAAGAACGGGTCCATCGGCCGGGCGTTCATCAAAAATTTCGGTCTGAAATCCGGGGCGATTGCCATCTCGGTGGGCCACGACCACCACAATGTCAGCGTCGTGGGCTCCGACCCCGCCGACATGGCTCTTGCGGTCGGCCGGGTGGGAGAGCTCCAGGGCGGCCTGGTCTTCGTGGACGGCGGCAAGGTGGTGGAGGAGATCGCGCTGCCCATCTGCGGCCTGCTGGCCGACGAGGACGGGGACGCGGTGGCCGAGAAGCTGCGGGCCCTCATCGCGGCCATGGCGGCGCGGGGCTGCACCGTCCCCTCCCCCAACGTGACCCTCTCCTTCATCACGCTGATCTTCATCCCCGCGCTGGCCATCTCGGATCAGGGTCTCTTTGACGTGGCCTCGTTCCAGATTATCGACCCCATTCTCTCTGCGGAGTAAATAAGGAGGCGCGCCCTATGGCTCAGACCTATCTGAAAAACGGCTATATTCTCTCCATGGACGCCCGGGATACCGTCTATGACGGCGGCGGCGTCCTGGTGGAGGATGACAAAATCCTGGCGGTGGGGAAGGTGGACCCCGCCCTGGTCAAGCCGGACGCCGAGATCATCGATCTCCACGGCAAGTATGCCCTGCCCGGCTTTGTCAACACCCATGTCCATACCTCCCAGCAGATCAGCCGGGGGGTGGGGGACGATGTGGACTTCATCACCTGGCTCCACGACCGCATGTGGCCCTATGAGAGCAACATGACCGAAGAGGACTCCTACGTCTCCACCCTCATGACCAGCCTGGAGCTCATCCGCTCGGGCGTCACCTCCTTTGCCGAGCCCGGCGGGCAGTTCGTCTCCGGCATGGCCCGGGCCACCAAGGAGTCCGGCCTGCGGGGCAAGCTGGCCAAGTCGGTGATGGACTGCGGCGAGGGACTGCCCCCCGTGTGGCAGCGCACCATGGAGCAGGAGCTGGAGCAGCAGGTCCTGGACCTGGAGCAGTACCACAACACGGCGGACGGCCGGGTCCAGGTCTGGTTCGGCCTGCGGACCATCTTCAACAACACCGACGCCCTGATTGTGAAAACCAAGGAGCTGGCCGACAAGTACGGCGTGGGTATCCACATGCACGTGGCCGAGGCCAAGGAGGAAAAGGAGTACACCTACGCCAAATTCGGCGAGGGCACGGTGAAGCACCTGGAGAGCCTGGGCGTGCTGGACAAAAATCTCCTGGCCGTCCACACGGTCTGGCTCACCGACGAGGAGCTGGAGCTCTTCCAAAAGCGGGACGTGAAGATCTCCCACAACCCGGCCTCCGCCATGCGGGTGCTGGGCTTCGCCCGAATTCCCAGGATGCTGGATATGGGCATCTGCGTCACCATCGGCACCGACGGGGCCTCCTCCTCCAACCACATGGACATGGTGGACGAGATGTGGCTCACCTCCCTGATTCACAAGGGCTGGCGGCTGGACCCCACCGTGGTTCCCGCCCAGGATATCCTGCGCATGGCCACCAAATGGGGGGCCCGGGCCCTGCTGGACGGCGATCTCTACGGCAGCCTGGAGGCGGGCAAAAAGGCCGATCTCATTGTGATCGACCCCCACGGCCCCTCCATGATGCCGGTGAACGACAAGATCGCCGCCCTGGTCACCGCCATGCACTCGGCCAACGTCCAGTCCACCATGTGCGACGGCAAATGGCTCATGCGGGACCGGAAGATCCTGGTTCTGGACGAAGAGGCCATCCTGAAGGAGGCCTGCGCCCGGGGCGCGGCCATCTACGACCGGGCCGGGATCAAGCTGCCCGACCGCTTCCCCGTGGTCAAGGTGGAGCAGTAAGTCCCCCTCCGGACCTCACTGCACAGATCCTATCAGAAAAGAGAGGCCGCCGGCAGAAAGCCGGCGGCCACACACTGTGCAAAAAAACGGGGGGTTTGCCGCGGGTTGCCGTTCCCACTCACTTTGGCGAAATGGCGGGCGTTAAA
>CANSQX010000051.1 GCA_947649225.1 uncultured Flavonifractor sp. | reverse complement strand
CGCGGGCACGGTGTAGTTCCTGGTGGACAAGAGCGGCAATCACTACTTCATCGAGATGAACACCCGCATCCAGGTGGAGCACACCGTCACCGAGCAGGTCACCGGCATCGACCTGGTGCGGGCCCAGATCCTCATCGCCGAGGGCAAGCCCATGTCCGACCCCCGCATCGGCCTGCCCAGCCAGGACGCCCTGCGTATCAACGGCTACGCCATCCAGTGCCGGGTGACCACCGAGGACCCGGCCAACAGCTTCGCCCCCGACACCGGCAAGATCACGGCCTACCGCTCGGGCGGCGGCTTCGGGGTCCGGCTGGACGGCGGCAACGCCGCCGCCGGCACCACCATCTCCCCCTACTATGACTCCCTGCTGGTCAAGGTCACCTCTTGGGACAACACCTTCGAGGGGGCCTGCCGCCGGGCCATGCGGGCCATCAGCGAGGAGCACGTCCGTGGCGTCAAGACCAACATCCCCTTTGTCACCAACATCCTGACCCACCCCACCTTCCAGGCCGGGGCCTGCCACACCAAGTTCATCGACGAGACCCCCGAGCTCTTCGACATCGACACCGGACGGGATCGGGCCACCAAGGTCCTCAAATATATCGCCCAGATCCAGGTGGACAGTCCCTCCTTCGAGCGCAAGCAGTTTGACATCCCCCGCTTCCCGCCCTACGAACACACCCCGCCCCAGTGTACCGGCCTCAAGCAGCTGCTGGACGAGAAGGGTCCCGAGGCGGTCAAGCGCTGGGTGCTGGACCAGAAGAAGCTCCTTATCACCGACACCACCATGCGGGACGCCCACCAGTCCCTGCTCTCCACCCGGGTCCGTACCCGGGACATGGTAAAAGGGGCCGAGGGCGCCGCCGAGATCCTCAACGACTGCTTCTCCCTGGAGATGTGGGGGGGCGCCACCTTTGACGTGGCCTACCGCTTCCTCCACGAGTCCCCCTGGGAGCGGCTGGATCTGCTGCGCAAGAAGATTCCCAATATCCCCTTCCAGATGCTGATCCGGGGCGCCAACGCCGTGGGTTATGCCAACTATCCGGACAATCTGGTCCGGTCCTTCATCCAGGAGGCCGCCAAATCCGGCATCGACGTGTTCCGGGTCTTTGACTCTCTGAACTGGCTGCCCGGCATGGAGCTGGCTATGGACGAGGTCATCAAGCAGGGCAAGCTGTGCGAGGCCGCCATCTGCTACACCGGCGACATTCTGGACGAGAAGCGGAACAAATACACCCTGCAATACTACGTCAATCTGGCCAGGGAGCTGGAGAAGCGGGGGGCGCACCTGCTGTGCATCAAGGACATGTCCGGCCTGCTGAAGCCCTACGCGGCCAGGAAGCTGGTCACCGCCCTGAAGAACGAGGTGGGCCTGCCCATCCACCTGCATACCCACGACACCTCGGGCAACCAGGTGGCCGCCCTGCTCCTGGCCGCCGAGGCGGGGGTGGACATCGTGGACACCGCCATCGACTCCATGGCCTCCATGACCAGCCAGCCCTCCATGAACGCGGTGGTCTCCGCCCTGACGGGCCAGGAGCGGGACACCGGCCTGTGTCCGGAACGGCTCCAAAAGCTGTCCGACTACTGGGCCGACGTGCGCCTGCGCTACGACATCTTCGAGGCGGGCATTAAAAACCCCTCCACCGACATCTACCGCTTCGAGATGCCCGGCGGCCAGTATACCAACCTGAAATCCCAGGTCACCAGCCTGGGCCTGGGGCCCCAGTTCGAGGCCGTCAAGGAGATGTATAAGACGGTCAACGACATGCTGGGCGACATTGTGAAGGTGACGCCCTCCTCCAAGATGGTGGGCGATCTGGCCATCTTCATGGTGCAGAACGGCCTGACGCCGGAGAACATCGTGGAGCGGGGCGCGGCCCTGACCTTCCCTGACTCGGTGGTGTCCTACTTCAAGGGCATGATGGGCCAGCCCGCCTGGGGCTTCCCGGAGGATCTCCAGAAGGTGGTCCTCAAGGGGGAGGAGCCCATCACCTGCCGCCCCGGCGAGCTGCTGGAGCCGGTGGACTTCCAGAAGGTGGAGGCCGAGATGCGCGCCTTCATGGGGGACGATCCCATCAACATGCGGGCGATCCTGTCCTACTGCCTGTACCCCAAGGTGTATGAGGAGTACCGCCGCCACCGCAAGGAGTACGGTTATATCATGCGCATGGGCAGCCATGTGTTCTTCAACGGCATGGCCCTGGGCGAGACCAACAAGATCAACATTGAGGACGGCAAGACCCTGGTGATCAAGTACCTGGGCCTGGGCGATTTGAACGAGGACGGCACCCGCAACGTCCATTTCGAGCTCAACGGGATGCGCCGGGAGGTTGCGGTGCCCGACAAGCGGGCGGAGAGCACCGCCCGCCGGGTGGTCCTGGCCGATCCGGAGGACAAGAGCCAGGTGGGGGCCTCCATCCCCGGCATGGTGTCCAAGATCGCGGTGAAGCCCGGCGACCAGGTGGAGGAGAACCAGGTCCTGGCCGTCATCGAGGCCATGAAGATGGAGACCAGCGTGGTGGCCCGGATGGCGGGCACCGTGGAACAGGTCCTCATCGGAGAGGGCGGCTCGGTCAAGGCCGGCGAGCTCTTCATAACCCTCAAACCCCTCTGATACTTTTTCTTGAAAAGAAAAAGTATCCAAAAAGAACTTTATTCTCGCTCTGAGAGGGCGGCAATTCTCCTGCCCTGCCGCCCGGTCACGGAAGCGGTCGCCTGACGGCGGGCCCATCGTCTCCCGCCCGGCGGCATAAGTGAATCACGCAAAATGAGCCCCGCCCCCTGCCTTTTCAGGCAGGGGGCGGGGCTTTTCGAGGCATCGAGGGGGGTATCAGCGCTTCGTGCTGATAAAAATACCCTGCCCGGCGCTCCAGCCCACGGTGAAGCCCAGGGCCTCGCCCAGGTCCCGGAGCTTGTAGTAGGTAAAGCCGCCGCCGCTGTCGTCGGTGAGGACGATGGCGTCCAGGCCGGCCGCCGTGCCGCCGACCTTGGTCTGTGCGGTGGGGACGGTGTAGGCCCGGTTGCCGGAGAAGGGAGTCTTCATCTCGGAGCCGTTGGGGACGTAGGCCTCGCCGGGCGCCAGATTGACCGCCCCGTCCCAGCTCACGTTGAACCGGGCGGCCGTGCCGCTGAGCACCGAGGCCACGTCTCGGGCCTTGACGTAATTGGTGTCGTTCCCGTTGGCGTCCTTGAGGGCGTACATCTGGAACTCCACGGGCGTTCCGTCCACCGTCACCGTCTGGGTGGAGGCGTAGGCCAGGTTTTTGGGCTGCTCCGGCTGGGCGGGGGCGCCGCCGGCCACGGTGAGCTCGTAGGCGCACAGGGCGTAGTAGGTGGTATTGAGGAGCACCTCATACTTGCCGTCGCCGTCCACATCCCGGACCACGGGCGCGCCCATGACGCCGTTGTCGAAGTTGAGGGTGCCGCTGTAGGTGGCATAGCCGTCGTGCAGGTCCTGCTTGGCCAGGAGCGTCCCCTCGCTGCTGACCACATAGAGAGCGCCGTTGATCCCGGCGCGTCCACCGCTCTCGGTGTCGATCCAGGAGGCGAAAACGACCTCCTTCTTTCCGTCGCCGTTCAGGTCCACGCAGGCGGGCGGGGTGGCGTACTCATAGGCGGAGCCGGTGCTCTTGGGCAGGGTAAAGGGCCAGGCGCCGTGCTCGGTGCCGTCCAGGGAGAAGCAGTGGAGCTTGCCGTTGTAGGCGTTGAACAGGATCTCCCGGTTCCCGTCGCCGTCGATGTCCTCGCACACCGGCACGGAGAAGACCCCGGCCGCCATGGAGGTGGCGTCGTGCTTCTTCAGGGGGCCGCCCAGGTCCCGGGGCGCGGCGCTCCAGTCGAAGCCCTTGGCGGGGTTGGCGTAACGGCTCCGGTCCTGGTTGAAGATAAAGGCCGTCATGTACTTGCTGTCGTTGAGGGTGGCCTCGTTGGTGTTGGTGTGTCCGGTCCGGTCGATGATCAGGGCGCTGAGGACGATCTCGGAGACGCCGTCCCCGTCCACGTCGGTGTAGACTGCGGCCGAGTGGCCCAGGGTGCCCCGGTAGAGCTGGGAGCGGGTCTCGCCGCCGCTGATGGGCATGCCCCAGCCCTCGTTCTCGCACTTGATCTCCTGCTGGTAGTCCTCGTAGACGGCCACCTTGCCCCAGGCCCGGCCGCCGAAGAGGTCGCCGGTATTCACCAAGGAGCCGTCGGCCCGGTAGACGTCCACATAGGCGGTGTCGGTGGGGACAATCACCTCGGGGCGGCCGTCGCCGTCCATGTCGCCGGTGGTGATGCCGTTGCCGAACACGCCATAGCTGAAGGCGGTGCCCAGGATGGAGGTATTGTAGCTACCGTTGCGGCCGGACTCCAGCTGGGGCCAGCCGGGGGCCACGGTGCCGTCGCAGCGGTACACCCACACGCTGACCGGATCGCCGATGCCCGCGCCCACGATGATCTCCTGCTTCCCATCCCCGTCCAGGTCGTCCAGCGCCAGGGAGCGGAGGCTGGCTGTGGTGGGCTGCTGGGGCCAGCCGGGCTTGAAATAGCCCTGGCTGTCCAGCACGGAGATACTGCCGTTGCCGTAGGCCACGACGATCTCCAGCTTGCCGTCGGCGTCGATGTCCTTCACCTGGAAATCGCTGAACACCTGCCGTCCCACGTTGCCGCCGTTGTCATAGGGGGTGGAGCGGTCGCGGCCGGAGTTGATCCGCCACTTTTCCGCGCCGGTGGCCGCGTCCATCACCACCAGGGAGTAGGCGGCATTGAGGACCTCCAGCCTGCCGTCGCCGTCCAGATCCACCACCACCGGCGAGGCGCGGTAGGCCTCCTCGGTGTAGTAATCGCCGTTGCGCCCGGCGAAGAGGTACTGCTCCTTGATCGCAACCTGCGGCCCGGCCGCCAGGGCCGCGGGGCCAAGCAGCGACACGCCCAGCGTCAGGGAAAGGAAGAGGGAAATTGCGCGTTTCATGGACCAATCACTCCTGTTTCTCTCAAAAATCAGCCGCTGCATCGCTGCTCCGGCCCGCCCGGCTGCACAGCGGCTGGATCTGCTTTTTGCCAGGGCTTGTTCCCATAAACCAAAAGCGCGGATTTCCCAGCAAATTTTCGCCAGAAGTAAGTCAAAATTTTGCAGAAGGACGCGCGTTTGAGGTTATGGGATTTGGTCTTAGTATATCCTTGAAAAACCGCCCCTGTCAAGTATGCCCTCTGCATCACGCCGCCGGTTTCGACCCAATCCCCCCGCCAGATATGGTAATATTTACCCAATAGGAGGCGATTGCCATGAAGGCTCTGCTTGCGCTGCCCCTGCTTGTGCTCTTTCTCGCCCCGGCCGCTCTGGCGGCGGACGAGCCCCCCATCACCCGCGCCCAGCTGGTGGGGACCCTGTGGGCGCGTCTGGGCGCCGTGCCCTTCGACGCCCAGGGCCCCTTTTCCGACGTCTCGCCCGCCTGCGCCCAGGCCTCCGCCATCTCCTGGGCGGCCTGCGCGGGGCTGACGGAGGGGACGGGGGACGGCCGCTTCACCCCCGACCGTCCCGCCACCCGGGAGGAGGCCGCCGTACTCCTCCGCCGGACGGCCCGCTGGCTGGAATGGCCTGAATCCGCCCTCTTTGTCCCCGACGGCCTGACCGCCTGCAACGACGGCGAGGGGAGCTCCCCCTGGGCGGAGGGCTCCCTGCCCTGGGCCTGTACCTCCGGCCTGCTGGCCTGGTCCCCCGGCGGCCGTCTGGACCCTCAGGGCAGCCTGACCGCCTCCGCGCTGGAGGCCGCTCTGGACCGCTTTTTTGCTCCCTGAACGTCCGTCCGGTTGACATCTCTCCCCATCCGGGCTAAAATAGAGGGGTATTGAATGGAAGGAGCTACCCTCTATGCTGTTTGCCGAATATGACCGCTGTCAATATACCCGCAGCCCGCTGGTCGAGGTGATCTGCCAGCTCCGCTTCCCCGCCATTCTGTCGATTGGCGCCAAGGAGCCCGCCGAATTTCAGGAGGCAGTGCGCCATGATTTCCCCCGCTATGCCGCCCGTCAGGAGCAGCCTCCGGCCAAGATCGTGCCCGGCCCCACTCCCACGGTGCAGCAGCCCCCGGCCGTCACCAACTACAACTTCATCTCGGCGGACGGGCTGTGGAAGCTGAATCTGACCAGCACCTTCATCGCCCTGTCCACCCTGCGCTACCAGCGTTGGGAGGACTTCGCCACCCGGCTGGACCGCCCCCTGGCCCAGTTCATCCAGATCTACCAGCCCGCCTTTTTTGAGCGCATCGGCCTGCGGTATGTCAACGCCTTCTCCCGCCGGAACCTGGAGCTGGAGGGGGAACTCTGGGACGATCTGATTCAGCCCATCTATCTGGGGGCCCTGGGCGAGCCCGACGTGGACGAGAAGACCGTAACCAAGAGCGCCCTGGATATGGAGATGGGCCTGAACGGCGGGGCCCGGCTGAAGGTCCACGCGGGTCCCGGCCTCATCGGGGGCGGCAAGAAGGACCCGGAGGTCAAATTCATTCTGGACGGTGATTTTTCGGTCTCCGGCAATCTGAGCGCCGATCAGGTCCCCGGCCAGCTGGAGGACCTGCATCACGATGCGGTGCGTCTCTTCCGCGGCGCCATCACCCCGGAGCTCCACAACGCCATGGGCCCTGTTCCCCTGCCGGACTGACGTCAAAAGCGCCCGGAGACTCCGTCAGTCTCCGGGCGCTTTTTTGGAAAAAACGGATTTTGGTTGCCTTTCCCGGCTATTTGGGGTACACTGGTTTCAGAATCTGTCAAAGGGGGTGAGGAGATGCCGCAGGAAGCTGTCCGTCTGACCCGGATGACCTCGGCCGGTGGGTGAGGGGCCAAATTAGGGCCGGGCGTCCTACAGAACGTGCTGTCCGGGCTGCCCCGGACGGCAGACCCCAATCTTCTGGTCGGCTTTGACGCCAGCGACGACGCCGCCGTCTACCGGGTGAACGACAGCACCGCCCTGGTGCAGACCGTGGACTTTTTCCCGCCGGTGGTGGACGATCCCTACGACTTTGGCCGTATTGCGGCGGCCAACGCCCTCTCCGACGTATACGCCATGGGGGGCGAGCCCCGGCTGGCCATGAACCTGCTGGCCATCCCCTCCTGCCTGGGACCGGAGGTGGCCGGGGCCATCCTGGCGGGCGGCGCAGACAAGGCCGCCGAGGCCGGGGCGGTGATCGCGGGCGGCCACAGCATTGAGGATGCGGAGCCCAAATACGGCCTGTGCGTCACGGGCTTTGTCCATCCCGCCTGCATCCTGACCAACGCCGGGGCCCGCCCCGGGGACCTGCTGGTGCTGACGAAGCCCCTGGGCGCCGGCATTCTGACCACGGCGGCCAAGGCCGGGCTGCTGGAGCCCCCGGCGCTGCGCGCCGTCACGGAGCAGATGGCCGCGCTCAACCGGGCGGCCCGGGACGCCATGGTCCCCCTGGAGCCCCACGCCTGCACCGACATCACCGGCTTCGGCCTGCTGGGCCATCTGAAGGAGCTGGCCCAGGGGAGCGGCCTCCCGGCGGAGCTGTGGGCGGACCGGATTCCCGTCCTGCCCCAAGCGCTGGACCTGGCGCGGGAGGGCATCATTCCCGCCGGGGCCTACCGGAACCGCGCCTTCGTGGGGGAGGCGGCGCAGGTCTGCGGCGCAGTTCCGCTGGCGCTCACCGACGTGCTCTTCGACCCCCAGACCTCGGGGGGCCTGCTCATCGCCATTCCGGAGGACCGGGGTGAAGCGCTGCTCCGCCGCCTGTCCGATCAGGGAGTGTGTGCCGCGGCCATCGGCCGGATGCTGCCCCCGGGCGGACCGCTGATCCGCGTCAACTGACCAAAAAGGCCCGCCCCGGCTCTGCTCAGAGCCGGGGCGGGCCTTTGTCTGCCGGTAAAACCGGCCGCCCGCGCCTACCTTGCCCCCTCGCCCTGGTCCCGGAGGGCGCTCAGGGCCTGCCGGAGGGCGGCGGGGAGGGGCACCCCCATCAGCCCCAGGTTCTCCAGCACGGACAGCCCTTCGTTGCCCAGGAAGAAGAGGATCACGGCGGTCCGGGCCCACTGCTCCCCCATCAGGAGGTCCAGCCGGGCGGCCACCAGCACGGCCAGCAGCTGGGCCCCCTTCCGGCACAGCCCCTGAAACCCGGCCCGGCTGTCCAACGCCCCGTCGCCGCTCTTGCCCGAGCGCCGGAAGACCCCGGCCACCAGCAGCCCGGTGAGGTAGTCCATGGCCATAAAGAGGAGGAGGGTCTGGAGGGCGGCGTCCCAGCCCCCCAGAGCCCCCGCCGCGGCGCTCCCCACGGCGGCCAGGGCAGCCAGCACGCCGTTTTTCACCGCTGCCGGACTCAAGGCTCCACCTCCAGCCACCCCTGCACATCGGGGGCCCAGACGTTGCCGTCCAGCACCGACTGATAAACCGCCCCGTTCCAGCGCACCCGGTCCCCGGACTGATAGGCGTCGTGGGCCCCTGCGGGCTGCCGCCAGTCCGGGACGGCCTCCGGCTCCTCCGCCGTCACCCCCAGCCGGGCGTAGAGGCCGGCGGTCTCCGTCAGGGGCCAGTCCGCCTGGGCCGTGTGGTCCTGGAGTACTTTATATAAATTCCCGTCCTCATCCGCAATCCGCGCCCCGGCGGTATAGGCCTTCCCCGGCTCCCACCTGGGGAAGAGGACCCCCACCTGGGCGGCGGCGCTGTCGTCCAGCTGCTGGGCGCTCATTCTGGCCAGGGCGGCCACCGCCTCCTGCACCCGGTCCTCCGGCCCCTTCTCATAAATCAGGAGCCCCGGTCCATTCTGCTCCACTCGCATGTCGATCCCCTCACATCACTAATTTCTCCAGCTCTTCCCAGCTCAGATCCAGCTGCTCAATTTCTCCCCAGGTCTGGAACCTGTGCTCCATGATGGCCCAGGTCACATACCAGAACATATAGTCAATCCGGAGATGGCAGGGCAGGATCTCCTCGATGATCGCCCGCATCTCCTCAAACCCGTCCGGGATCCCCGGCACCTCGGGAAAGCGGACCTCCACGGTCTGGGGCTCCTTCCCCTCGCCGGCCACGGCGTTGAGGCCGCAGCCCTTCAGGTTGTCGTTGATGGCGGCCAGGGTAAAGCTGTCGCCGCCGATCCGCAGCAGGGCGGCCAGGGCGGCCCGCCGCCGGGCGGGATCGGACGCCACGGGCCGCCGGACCATCAGGCGCTCCACGGCCTCCAGCCCCTCGTCCTCCGCCGTAGCCAGGCACATCTCCCGCTGCACCCGGTCCAGCTCTGCGCCCACGCCGTCCAGCGCCTGCCCCAGGCTCTCCAGCTCCGCGCCCCCGATGGAGCCCTCCAGCCGGTAGACCCCCAGGGGCCGCAGCAAATCCTTCAAATACGCGCCATATCCCACACTATTCCTCCAGATCCGTCACGCTCAGGGTCCCCAACACCGGCAGGGTCCCGGCGGCCCCGGCCACATCGGCGGCGGGGGCGTCCACGACGCAGTTGGCCACTGCGTCCGCGCCGAAGATCAGCGCCCCCAGCCGGGCCCGGAGCACCCCTTGTCCCAAAAGCCGTCCGTCGAACCAGCCCCGGACGGCCGCACCGGCGGCCTCCCGGGCCTCCTGGGCGGTGTACCCTGCCGCCGGGGCCACCCGGACGGACACGGGGACGGTCTTAAGCACCGGGGCCTTGACCTGCACATCCACGGCGATCTCCCGCCGCGCCTCAAAGTAGGCGGCCAGCGCCTCCAGCAGCGCCGCGTCCGGGCTCCCTGCTGCGGTGGCCACCACCACGTCCACGGTGCCGATCCCCCGGGCCCGTGGGATCACGGAGGCCTCGGCCACCTGCTCGAAGGACATGGCACCCTGCCGGTAGTAGGCGGCGTTGGCCCCGTTGGGGAGCCTGCGGTAGGTCTCCAGCACCCGCGCCCGGAGGGCCTCATCCCCCTCCGCGTCCAGTCCCCCGGAGAAGGCGGCCGGATTGATGCACCGGCTCACCCCCACCGGGGCCACCGCCATGGTGATGATGGAGCCCGCCGCCGCGTTGCCCGCCGCGCCCGGCTCCACCGCCCGGGCGGGCACATCGGCCTGGACCGCCCCCGCCGGCAGCACACCGTCCTCCACGGTCTCGAACCGCTCCAGCCCTGCGGTCATGCACACCGTCCCCGCCGGGATGGTCCAGTCTCCGGCGGCGGGGGTATCGCTGACAAAGCGCAGCACCCCCTGGGCCCGGACGGCGGGCCGCCGCTCCAGCCCCCGCAGGGCGGCGTGCTTCTCCAAAAACTCCCCCCCGGCGCTCTGGGGGAAGCACTGCCGCGCCACCCACTCCCCCTGGACATAGAGGGCGTAGATCTGGGCGGCGGCGGCGTACATCCGCACCGCCAGATCGCCGCTGCCCGACGCCTCCAGCCCGGTCTCCCGCTGGAACCGGGCCATCATCTCCGCGTAGATCTCCTCAATCTGCCTCATGGCTTCCTCCTCCCAGCGCCACCCCGGCGCTCAAAGGCTCCCCCCGCCAGGTCAGATCCACCCGCAGCCGCTCCCCCTCCAGGGATACCTCGCGGACGGTCAGATCCGCCTCTCCGGCCAGGGCCTCGGCCACATACTGCCGCGCCAGGACCCGCCGGTCCCCCGGCTTCTCCCGGTTCAGCAGATAGAGCCTGCTCCCCAGCCCGGGCAGGAAGGGGAAGCTCCCCCGCCGCACGGTGAGCTTCCACAGCACCCGCTGCAAGACCGCGTCGGACCCCTCCGCCCGCCGGAGGCCGCCCCGGCCGTCGGGCACATAGTCGCCCTCCCGCAGCATCAGCTCCATCCGCCGTCCCCCTCTCCGCCGGACTTGGCCTCTCCGCCGGACCCGGACTCGCTCCCGCCGCCCCCCGGCCCGGACTCCGTTCCGGAGCTCCCGCCGTCCCAGGGCTTTCCGTTGATCGTCACCTTGCCCACCAGGGCGATCCCGCCGTCGGCGTCCAGGGTAATGGAAGCGTTCCCCCGTCCGTTGAAGATCCGCACCGTCCCCGGCGGGACGGTGCATTCGGACCGGGCCGCCGCCACGCAGGGGGCCTCTCCCGCCTCGCCGGTCTTGATCACCAGCACCTGCGCCCCCGCCTCCGGGGCCCACGCATAGCCCCCCGGCCCCAGCACGGGCAGGTTGCGCCGTTCCCCGGCCATATAGACCCCCGCCGGGCAGCCCGCCAGGGTGACGGTCCCCAGCTCGGCGCCGCTCCCAGCGGGCGCTCCTCTATTTTTCTCCGCAAGCCACACTTGGCATCCCCCACTTCCGTCTCAAGCCGTCCCCAGGCCCAGCCTGGTGAAAGCGCCGTCCTGATTCACGCCGGTCTCGCTCTCCTCCACCCGCCAGACGCCCCGCACGGCGGGCCGCTCCAGGCCGATCTCGACCAGCTCTCCCGGCCAGGCGGCGAAGGTCCTGCCCAGCGCCAGCTCCACCCGCAGCCGCCCCTCCCGGGCGCGCTCCAGCTGGTACTGTCCGCTGTAGCGCATGGCCTGATAGCTGCTCCGCCCCGGCATGGTGAGCACCCGGCGGCAGGCCCCGCCCCGCCGGATGAAGTCCTCGTCGGCCACCCGCTGGACGGCCAGGGTGGTTCTGTCCCGGACCAGCACCTCAGACAGCACCCCGTACCGCTTCTCCCGGTAGGAGAGGGCGGTGAGGCCGCTCCCGGCGTCCAGCACCCGCCGCTGTCCGTCCTGCCAGGGGGCCACCACCAGCTGTCCCTGCCGGTTGAACCGGGGGGCCACCCCGCCGTGGCAGCGGGCGAAGTCGTAGAGGACCTGCCACTCGCTGCTCCCGTTTTTCACCGCAAATCCGGCCACAGCGGGCAGCCTGGCGGTCTCGGCCACCTGGATCCCATAGGGGGCCACATGGTCCCGCAGGATATCGGCCAGGGTGGCCACCTGGTAGTCGGCCCCCTGGGCCTCGTTGTCCAGCAGCAGGGCGGCCATTCCCCGCCCGTGAAGCTCCAGCGTCCCGCCGCCGCTCCCCCAGGCGCAGGTGAACTCGTCCACCACCCCGTGGAAGACCACCTCGCCTTTTTCCCGGGCGGTCAGGCGCACCGCGTCGGACAGGGTCCGCTCCACCCCCCTGTCCCACAGGCACCGCAGGAAGAAGGCGTCGCAGGGGCTCCCGGCGGTATAGGTAAACCGCCACTCCAGCAGATCGGGCAGCACGGCCGTCCGCCCGTCCCAGCACGTCAGCTCACATTCCATCACTTCACCCGCACCTTCTGCCCCGGATAAATGAGGTTAGGATTTTTGATCCGGGGATTCCACCTGATGATCTGGGAGAGGGCCGTCCCGTAGGTTCGAGAGATCCCCCATAAGGTCTCCCCCCGGGCCACCGTGTGATAGACGGCCCCGGTCTCCTGTCCACCGGCGCTCCCCGCCGGGGTCTCCGGGGCTGTGTTCACCTTCAGTCCTCCGTTCTGACCCGTGTAGTCCTCCCAGAATTCAAAGGTATAGCGCACATAGTCCGGCCGGGGCTCCTGGGCCAGGGAGAGGGCCGCAAAATAGGCGCCGGCCGTCTGCCAGACGGGATGGACCAGCAGCCCGGGCCCCTCCTGATAGAACACGGAGGCCAGTTTTTTGAACTCCTGATAGGCGTCCGCCCCGGCGAAGACCCCCTCGCCCTTCATCACCCGCCGGGTGGGCCCCAGGTCCTGGAGCTGGTAGCGCCCGAAGGGCACCTTATGGACCGCAATGCTCCGCGCATAGTCAATGGTGTAAACCCGCGGGTTGTGGGGCCAGACGTAATCCTTGTAGCGCATGGCCGTCAGCCGCATCGTATCGCCTCCCAATTCCGCCGGGCCCGGCGCGCCCGGCCTTCCGCACGTCCTCCCGGCCAAAGCTGCCGCCTGCCGGGTCAAGCCTGTTCGACGCCCGCACATGCTTCTCCGCATCCGGAAAAGCTGCGCATCCATCTAAAGCAGCGCAAATCCGCCGTCATACCGCCGTGCATCCCGCTGGAACTGCCTGTCCAGCGCCCGGGCGTCCGGCGGCGATCCGCCCTGCCCCCGGCCTATGGGCTCCGGCACGGTCACGGCCACCGTCTCTCTCCGCACATACCCCGCCGCAGACCGGCTCCGGATCAGGCGGGCATAGAGGTCCCCGGCCTCCGCCCCGGCCATCCGGAGGACGTCCACTGGCCGGTCTGCCGTTTCCCGGTCCGGGCCGTCTCCGCCGTCCTCCTGTCCCTCCGTCCGGCCTGCCCCGCCGTAAGCCGCAGCGCTCCGGATCCCAACTGTCCGGCCGCTGCGCCCCTCTGCCGCCTCCGCCGGTCCGGAGCCCTGCCGCTGTCCGGGTTCTCCGTCCGCCGGCCAGGGCGGCCCCGCGCCCCGCGCCGCCGCAGAAAGAGCTGCCCCCCGGCGTGCCTTCTCCAGTGCCTCTTCCGGCCCGCTCCCCGGCTCCGCCGCACCACTTCCGGACTCCGGCCGCGCTGCGGCATCATCCCCGGACTCTGCCTGCGCCGCTCCGCCGCCATCCCCGGGCTCTGTCCGCTCCAAAGCGCCGTCCGGCTCCTCCGCCCTGCCGGACGCAGCCCCGGCCGTCCAATCCGGCTCCGGCCGCCGCGCCGGTCTGTCCCGCCGGGGGGGCCGCCTCACCGGCCCGGAGCCCACCCCGGTCTCCGGCTCCTCCCCGTCAGGCTCCGTCCGGCCCAGGGCCCGCTCCAGATAATCCACCATCTGCCACACCTCCTCCGTCCGGTTCATACCGCCCCCGCTTCAGCGCCTCGAACCGTGCCTCGTCAAAGGCGGCGTTCTCCCCCGCCGCCCCGCCGCCGGTCTGCGCGCCGCACACCGGGCACCGCCCGGCCAGGGTCTCGGCCCGGCAGCCGGGGCAGAGCCGCGCCAGCTCCTCCTCGTCGTCCAGCAGGAGGTTGAGCGCGCACCACAGATAGTCCCCATCGGTCATCTCCCGGGCCCGCGCCTCGGTGGGAAGCGCCCCAAAGCCTCGGAGCACGCGCCAGCGAAGGCGCTCATAGGGCGCGTGCTCCAGGCTTTTTTTAGCGCTTCGATCCGCCCCTCTCCGTCCTCCGGGGAGGGGTTTTCCCTCTGCCGGAACCCGTCCCACCGCCGGGCCAGGGTCTCGATCTCCCCGGCGGTCATGGCCGCCAGCACGGCCCGGCCATCGGAAAACACCGGCCGTCCCCGCCGCTCCAGGGCCCGGGCCAGGAGGCAGGCGTTGCCGCACAGGGCCCGCTCCGTACCGTCCCGGGCCAGCGCCCCGGCCTCCCGCCGGGCCTCCAGCACCTCCAGGGCGGTGAGCAGCCGGAGGGACCGCCCGCCCCCCAGCTCCAGCCGCCCGGTCCGCTCCAGCAGTCCGGTGCTCATGCGGCGGTCTCGATCCGCTTGGCGGCCACGATGGTGATCTTCTCCACCACCATGGCCCCCAGGGCCCCGGTCTCGCCGATGACGCTCCACTGGCATCCGGAGTAGATGATCTTCCTGTCCGGCTTGCAGATCACCAAACTGAAATCCTCCAGATCGTGAAAATTGAGCCCGTCCCGGATGGCCTCGTCGGTGGCGTAGAGCCTGGTCAGCTCGATCACGTGGCTCTTCTGCCCCGGGATGGCGGCCACCGGCTCATCCTCGCCAAAGGCCTCCACCACGGCGCTGGTCTTGCTGCTTTTGGCGCTGTAGCTCTGCACGACGGCCACCCTGCGCCCGTCCACCTCCAAATAGATATCGCTGCTGGTGGGAAAACCCGCAACCTTCACTCCAATTCCTCCCTATTTCATACTGCCGCCTACACCGTGATGTGGGCGCTCAGCCAGATCTGATTCAGCCCATGGGCCACGGTAAAGGAGAAGTCCACCCGGCACACGGTGGGATTTTCCTGGTCGGCCTCCACGCTGACGCCGCCGTACCCGGTGATAATTTCCCTGGCCAGCTTGTTCTCCAGCTCCACGATCACCTGGGCTCGGATGGCCCCCCGGCTCTGCCCGGTATTTTTGGCCCGGGCGAACTTGGCCCGCAGGGCGCTGCGCACGGCGGGGATCACGTTGTCCACCACCCGGATGGTGGTGAGCTCCCGCCAGGTGGCGTCCTCGGCCTCGCCGCTCCTGGTGCGGGTGGTGACGCCCCGGACCACCGACACCTGTCCGGCCGCCGCCTCCAGGGGGGTGACGCCGCCCCGGACCAGGGTGTCGATCTCGCTGTCGGCGTACCGGCGGCTCAGGGCGGTGACGCCCTTCAGCACCGCGCCGCCCAGGGGCACCGCCGGATCCCGCTCTCCGGCGATGGCTCCGGCCACGGCGGCGGCCAGGGCGGCGCCGGAGCCCCCGTCCTCCTCCGGTCCCACCAGGACCACCCGCTCGGAGTTGAGGCTCTTGGCCCGGTCCGCCAGGGCGCTCACAGTCTCCTCCGGGCCGCCGCACACCACGGCGATGCGCTCCCGCCGGGCCGCCGACGCCGCGGCCACGCTATCCCGCAGCAGCTGCTGCACGGTCAGCTCCGCGCTGTCGCACACCACCACGGCGAGGTCCTCCTCCCCCTCCAGGGCCTGGAAGGCGGTCTGATAGCCGCCGTCTGTCCCCACCGGCACGGCGCACACCCGGGCCGCGCCGTTGAGGAAGAGGAGCCGGACCAGCCCGGTGATGGCCTCTCCGGGGCCGAACCGGCTCACCGCGTCCTCATAGCGGCTCAGGACATAGACCGTCCCCTCGGTCCCCCCGGCACACTGGGCGGCCAGCCCCACGGCGCCGCCGCCCCCCGCCGCAGACACCACGGCGGAGGCGTCATAGCTGGAGTAGACCCCCGGCCGTTCGCTCACAAGATTCATGTTCTCGCACCTCTCACTTCAAAGTCGGTAAATGCGCCGTCCTCCCGGGCGGCGGCGCAGAGCCACCCCTCGCACACCGCCTCCACGGGGCAGCGAAACAGTTTCCACGCCTCCACATACTCCAGCTCTCCGCTGGAGAGGGACCGCACCCGGAGCCCGTCGGGCCCCGCCCGGTGGAGGGCCCCGGCCACCCGGCCGAAGGCGGCCTGGGCCTCCGCGCCCCGGACCGCGTACAGGTCCAGTCCGAAGGTCAGCCTCACCCGGCGTCCGTACAGCTCCTCCCATTGTCCGGTGTCCCTGTTCCACCGCTCGCCCAGGTAGTCCCGAAAGCCCCCGGGCCCGCCCTCGCAGCTGCGCAGGGAGACGGCGGCCACCGCCCCCCGGGGCCGGACCCTGCTCTGATCCGGCCAGGCGCACACGGCGTCCACCCCCTGCGCCTGCAAAAAACCGGCCATGCGCTCCCGCGCCGTATCCAACGTCATGATCTCACGCCTCCCCGTCCCGCGCCGCCAGCACGGCCCGCCAGTGGGAGACCTGCTCTCCCGCCCGGACGGCCTGCGCGTTTTCGATGAAAAAGCTCCGCCCGTTCCACTGCACGCAGTCGGTCTCGCTCAGCGGAACCCCCGGCTCCCCCAGGCAGAGGAAGCAGTCCCGCCGTCCCGTCCCCAGCGGGCTGGGCGTAACGGCGGCCCGCCGCTCCCGGACGGGCTGCACCAGGGCCCGGGCCCGGACGGTCTCCCCGGTCTCCCGGGTGATCTCCACCGTCTGCCCGTACCGGTCCAGGATCCGGGCAAAGGCCGCTCCTCTCATCCGGCCACCCCCCGGAATGCAAAGCCGCTGTCGGCCACAAAAGGCCGCATGATCTGCCTGGCCTGGAGCCGGAGGGCGGCCCCCCGTGCCGCCCCGTCCCGGTACTGCACGGACAGGTCCCCGGCGGCAAACCGGGCCACGTCCCCGTCCCCGGCGTACAGCCCGGCCAGGGCCATCCACGCCCCGGCCAGGGCCATGGCGTCCTCACAGCCGGCCTCGGACACCCCGGGCCGGAGCTGGCCTGCCAGCTCCCGCCGGGCCTGAGCGCACAGCAGCGCCAGCACCGGCCGGTCCTCCTCCCGGATCCGGCCCATGGCGGCCGCCAGCTCCATCATCCGCTCCTCCACGCCGGTCACACCTTCAGCACCTGGGCGGCCTCGGGGAAGAGCTTGGCGAAGCCGGAGATGCTGGTGATGGCGGCCCGCTCCAGCTGCCGGTCGACGAGCTTGTCGTACTCCACCGTCACGTCGCTGCCCTGCACCATCTCCAGGGCGTAGTGCTTATCCAGGCCGATGAGGGTGCCGCCTCCCACGGCGGAGGTCCGCAGCAGCGTGGCCCCCAGGGGGGCGGTCAGCCGGCCGGTGCCCTGGAAGTTGAGTCCGGTCAGGGGGTTGCGGAACTCCTCCATGTTCAGCAGCTTGCGCATCACGTCCCCAGACACCAGCAGGGTATTCATCTCATAGGGGTCGAACTGGGCCCAGAAATCCACCAGATCGCTGTAGGTCAGGCTGCCTGCGGTCCCGCCGATGGCCCCTCTGCCCACCTGGTGCTGGGGGGCGGCGTTGCTGTTCCCGTCGCCGTTGATCAGCACATCAATGGCGTCCTCCAGATGCATCCGGTTGATGTAGGCGCCGATCTGCCGCAGGGCCACCGAGAACAGGTCCAGCCTCTGCCAGCGCACAGCCTCGTAGGAGGCCACCAGCAGCCGGCCCCGCTTGTGGAGCCGGACCAGATTTTCCCGGGTGCGGATCTGGGTCTGGGGCAGCTCGGCCCCCTCCTCCACCCGGCGCAGCTCCTTGTCGCTCTTTCCGGGCACGGAGCAGATGGAGCGGTAGTCCATGCCGTCGAAGCTGGTGACGGCGGCGGCGATATGGGGCAGCAGATTGCTCTCCTCCATGCCCTGCCGCACCGCCCGGGCCACGTACTCGGGGAAGAGCACGGCGGAGTCTGCGGTACGGAAGAACTTCTCCACCACGTCGCTGCCCGCGCCCTTGACCTTGATATCAAAGCGCTTGAGCTGCCGCTGATAGGCGTCCAGTCCCTCCAGGGCGCTCCCTCTGTAGTGCTCGGAGGGGTCCTCCGCCTCCAGCACCTGGGTAAAGGACCGGCCGCTCTGGCCGTACATCCCCTTGTCCAGCTTCAGATTGTCAAAACGATACGCCATCTGTCATCCCTCCTGTTTCAAGTCACAGCAGCAGCACGGCGCTGCCGCTGTCCGCCGCCGCCACCAGGTACTCCGTCCCGGTCTTGCCCGCGCCGGGGGCCGCCATCCCGCCCGTGCCGTCGGCGGCCAGGCTGACCCAGCCCCCGGCCAGGGTTCCGTCCACCGCCACTGTGGCGAAGCCGCTCACCTGCACGGCGGCAAAGCCGTCCCGGACCGACTGGACCACGCCGCAGGGCCTGTCCCCCGCCGCGCAGGCGCCCACCTTGCCCGGCCCGGTGATTTTCACCACCTGACCGGCCTTCACCCCGTCCTCGCAGGCGAAGGTCGCGGTCCGCGCACCGATTCCCTCAAACGAAACCTTGCACATACAACCATCCTCCTCCATTTATACTAGCCTGGTTGTTCTTTCCAGAAGAAAACCAGGAAAAAGAACCCCTTTCCGCACCGCTGCCCTCTCCCGGCGCAGGATCCGGCGGTGCGGCGTCAGATCAGAAATGCTCCGTCCTGCGCCTCCGTCTCCTGCCCGGCGGTCTGGTAGCTCAGCTGCGGCCCGCCGCCCAGGCTCTGCGCCACTCTGCCCTCATAGCACTCTTTTAGCGCGGCCAGCTCCGGCTCCTCCAGCCGCCCGGCGATTTTGACCAGCAGCGCTCTGTCCAGCCCCGGATCGGCCAGCCGGCCCAGCCGGACCACCTCGCTCCGGAGCCCGGCCAGGTACTTCCGCCCCAGCGCCGCCTCGTATTCCAGCTGCGCCCCAGCGCCGCCCCGCAGGCCCTTGAGCACCCCGGCTCTCCGCTGGGCGGGGACGGCCACGAAGGACCACTCGTAGGCGTCCCGTGCCCCCACCAGCTCCGCCCAGCAGAGCCTGCCGTCATAGGTCTGTCCCTTCACGTGTCCGCAGCTGTCCATGTCCCCGCCGCAGACCGAGCAGACGGCCTGCTCCACGGCGCACCCCACCGAGACCTCCTTTTTGATGCCGCCCTCGATCTCCTCGATAAGGCTTTGATTCTTCTCGTTGCGCAGCATGTACGCATAGCCCTTCAGGAAGCAGCCCGGCTCGCCCGCCCCGGTCTGTATGCCGGGCTCCCGCACCAGCTCCGTGCGGTAGATCCGCGCCACCTGGCTCAGGGCGCTCCACTGGTGGTCGAACCCGCCGCTCTTGCCCACGAAGAGGGCGGCCAACTCCTCCAGGGTCTGTCCAGGGAAGCGCTCATAGTCCCGGTCGATCTCGTTGTCGCACAGCCGGACGCAGAAGGTATAGACCTCATCGGCCTGTAACGCCCGCCTGCTCAGCGCGTGAATCAGCGCCAGATCCTCCGCCCCGGGCGTCCCGCCCCGCAGCACCCCGGCCTCCTTCAAAATTTCCACACTCATGCTTCAATCTCCTCTCTCCAGCTTCTGCACCCCGGCCTGATAAAGCCAGGCCCTGCCATCCCACGAAATATCCCATTTCGCGGGGGCACCATTCCCTTTCATCTGCGGCGGCCGGAACTGAATTCCATCCGCCTGCGCGCCTCCCGGTGCGGCTCGCTCCCGCTCGCAGAGGCCAAGGCGCTCTACCGCCCTGCCGCTCCGGCCCTCTGGTTCTCCCGCTCCAGCTTCCGCGCTTCCGCCCGGTACAGCTCCGCCTTGGCCGCCCCACGAAATATCCCATTTCGCGGGGGCCCCATTCCCTTTCATCTGCGGCGGCCGGAATTGAATTCCGTCCGCCTGCGCGCCTCCCGGCGCGGCTCGCTCCCGCTCGCAGAGGCCAAGGCGCTCTACCGCCCTGCCGCTCCGGC
>CANSQX010000050.1 GCA_947649225.1 uncultured Flavonifractor sp. | reverse complement strand
ACACGTCCAGGGTGGGCACACGCATGGACATGCCGGTCAGCTTGCCGTTCAGGGAGGGGATGACCTTGCCCACGGCCTTGGCCGCGCCGGTGCTGCTGGGGATGATGTTGCCGCTGGCCGCACGGCCGCCGCGCCAGTCCTTCTTGGAGGGGCCGTCCACGGTCTTCTGGGTGGCGGTGGTGGAGTGGACGGTGGTCATCAGGCCGTCGGTGATGCCCCAGTTGTCGTGCAGCACCTTGGCGATGGGGGCCAGGCAGTTGGTGGTGCAGGAGGCGTTAGACACAAAATCCATGCTGGAGTCATAGGTTGTATGGTTGACGCCCATGACGAACATGGGGGTGTCGTCCTTGGAGGGAGCGGACATGACGACCTTCTTGGCGCCCGCGTCGATGTGGGCCTGAGCCTTCTCCTTGGTGAGGAACACGCCGGTGGACTCCACCACGTACTCGGCGCCTACCTTACCCCAGGGGATGTCCTTGGGGTCCATGCAGGCGAAGAACTTGACTTCCTTGCCGTTGACGATGATGGAATCGTCGGTATACTCAATGGTGCCCTTGAACTGGCCGTGCATGGTATCATAACGGAGCATATAGGCCATATAGTCGGGGGTCATGAAGGGATCGTTGATGCCCACGAACTCGATGTCGCTGCGGTCGATCCCGGCACGGAATACCAGGCGGCCGATTCTGCCGAAGCCGTTAATGCCAACTTTAATGCTCATTGTACATCTGCTCCTTACATTGTCAATTTTGCCGTGCTCTTTGGCGCGCCCTTATTATAGCGCAAAGCGTGCCCAAATTAAATAGTAAAATTGCAAAAAACTTCGGAATTTTCCGGATAGATTATGGACGCCCCCCCAGTTTAGCGTCCGGATTCCCCATAACCATCTGGCCCGGCTGGAAAAACATGTGAATCGTACCACATAATTCGACAAAATTCTACATTTCTCTTGTTGCGGCGGCCACATTTTGGTATACTCCAAGAATGCGGTATTTATACTGGCTCTGCGCATCCTAAGAGCGTGTCTCCGGTCTGTGGAAACGCCCGCCTGCGGCGGTTTCCGTCCGGCCGGAGGCGCCCTCTGGAGCAGATCGCAAGAAAAAGCGAAAACAGCAAAGCGCTGCTCAAAAAGCGGGCGAGGAGGCGATTGCTTTGGAGACATCCTTTGAACGGTTCGGACCGCTGCTGGTAGAGCAGCTCCGGGAGCAGACCGGAACCCTGATGGCCGCCGTCCAGCTGATCACCCCGGTGATCCAAGAACGGCAGGAGGCCAAGTACGAGCAGTACCTGGCCATGATGAATCAGAGCCTTTACCGGCTTCTGAGGCTGACCAACAACGTGGAGTTTGCCGCCCTGCCCAGCGAGCTGGCCGCCCTGGGGACAGGGCCTCTGGACCTGGCGGAGCTGTGCCGGGAGCTGTGCAGCCAGGTGATCCCTCTGGCCGGGCTGGCGGGCGTCGCATTCCAGCTGGATGGGGCGGAGGGAGAGCTGCCCACCACAGGGGACGCGGCGCTGCTGCGGCGGATGCTGCTGAACCTGATTGCCAACGCCATCCGGGCCGCAGGCCGCGGGGGGCAGGCCGGGCTGCGCCTCTGCGCCGGGCGGGGCCGGGTACGGCTCACCGTCTGGGACAACGGCCCCGGCCTGCCCGCCCCGGGGGACGTGCCGGACGTGCTCACCGTCCGTCCCGACGGAATCGGGCTGGGGCTGGAGGTGGCCCGGCGGGTGGCTTCCCTCCACGGCGGCGTCCTGGTCTTCGACCACCAGGCGGACCGGGGGGGCCGGGCGGAGGTCTCCCTGCCCCTGCGCCCCCCTGCGGCCGGGGCGACTCTGCGCACGCCCGTGGGCTACGACATCACCGGCGGCTTTTCCCCTGTGCTGGTGGAACTCTCCAGCGTTCTGCCCAGCGAGGCCTTCCGGGCCCGCAGCCTGGAGTCCTGATCCCACCCCTGGGAAGGTTATCCCAAAAAGAAACGACTCCCTCCATAGACGGCGGACCCGAGGCCGTCCATGAGGGGAGTCTCTTTTTATCCGCCGGAGCCCCGTGCGTCCGGTTATGGGGCCTCCGCCAGCCGTCGGAGGGAGCCGTCCAGCCCATAGGCGTAATAATAGATACTAGAGCTGTTTGCTGCGCCGTCACGGAAGAATTCAAGCAGCCGCCGGTGCTCCGGATCGGTCTCCAGGGCCAGGGAGCCGAACAGGGTGAAGCCGCAGTCAAAGCGGTGTTCCCCCTCGTTCCACAGAAAATAGGTGTAGGACACGTTATGGGGGTAGCCATCCACCGCCAGCAGGCCGAAGTCCTCCGCTCCGTCGAAGTTCAGGTCCCGGATATCGGGCTCTCCCACCTCATAGCCCCGGTTGACGAAGAGGCCGTCCCAGGCGTACTCCTCCGGAACAGGCAGCCCGGCGGTCTCAATGGTCTGGATCAGCTTCCTGTCCTCATAGATCCGGAGCCGGTCCACCGAGAAATAGTCCGCCTCCGGCTGGCTGGTCTCCAGGCCCACGGTCAGCAGCTGGCCGCCGGACACCCGGACCTGAAAGGAATAGGGCTCCCCGCCGGCGGTGAGAGCGGCCACGTGCTCCGGCGTCAGATCGGTGTAGGGAATCTCCACGGCCTCCGCGTCTCCGATGCAGGCGTCCCGCCAGGCCCGATAGGCGTTTCCGTCCACATAGGCCTCCGGGTCCTGATAGCGGCGCCAGTCCTCCTCCGTGAGAAAGAGCTGGTAGAGCATCCCGTCGCCGTCCCGATCCAGGGCGGCAGGGAAGCCGGTCTCTTTGCAGCACCGGTCCCAGGCATCCGCCGCCCCCGCGCTGACGTAGGCGTCGGTCGCCGGGTCATATTGCCATAGATTGTAGGGCCAGAAGCTGTCTCCGGCATAGCCCTGGCTGTGAGACCAGCCCGCCTCAACAGCTCCATTACGATAGAAAGTGAGCAGCGGATACTCGGCGAGCGCCTCATACACCGCGCCGGACGCCTCGTCGAAGCCATAGATCAGCCCCCGGTGGCCCGCCGTGATGGTGCTGGTGTAGCAGAGGACCAGCTCATCCGCGCCGTCCCCGTCCACGTCGCAGATGGAGAAGCGGTTTTGTTCGGTATCCCGGCCGGGGGGCTCGTAAGGAGTCCCGTCGGGAAAGACCCCGTCCTTGACCAGCCCTGTCAGCACCGCCGCGTAGGCGCTCCGCGACGGGGTGATCGCCCCGGGGATGCTGGAGACGGAGGGGAGCGTCTCCGGCATGTCCGGAATCAAGGCGATTACAGGGGGCGGCGCAGGACCGGCCGGATCGCGGCCCCCTGCGGCCTCCATGCCGCTGACCAGGGCGCAGCCGCCTACGGCCGGAATCAGGAGCAGGGAGAGCAGAACGGCGGCCGCCCCGCTCCTGCGGGGATGCGCGATGGCGATCAGCCGCTCTTTGAGCTGCTCCTTCTCCTCGCACAGGGTGGCGGCCAGCGGGCCGGGACGAGAGGAGGGAGCCGCAGCCAGCGCCAGCAGGGTCTCCCCGTAGTGCCGCCGCCGGGCGGCGTCCATGGGACGGACCACCGCCTCGTCACAGGACAGCTCGCAGTCCCGGCCAAGGGCCCGCCGCACCGGGATCATCAGGGGGTTGAACCAGTGCAGGCTGGTGACTGCCGCCGCGAACCACTTATAGAGGAGGTCGTGCCGCCGGGCGTGGGTCAGCTCGTGGCGGAGGATATCCGCCAGACGGTCCGGCTCCGCCGCCTCCGGGAGCACAATCACGGGCCGCAGGACCCCCACCAGCACCGGCGTATGGACGGAGGTACTCACCATCAGCTCCGCCCGGCCCGCCGGGTCCAGGGCCTGGAGCAGACGCTGTGCCCAGTCCGGGGCGGGGCGGGCGTCCCGCCGTATGGCCCGGACCAGACGCCGGTAGCCCTCCGCGTACCGGGCCAGACTGACCGCCGCCCCTGCGGCCCATAGGGCCGTCCACAGGCCGGACAGGTCCCGCGCCGCCCGCCCGGAAGGCGCAGGGGAGGGTCCGGCCGCCCCGCCGGGGGCCGGACCCTGGGCCTGAGCCGGGGCCTGGGGCTCATACGGAGCCGGGAGCTCCGTCTTCGGGACGGGCAGGGGCGCAGGGGCGGTGATCGAAACCGGCGGAGCCTCCGTCCGGACGGGCAGGGGGAGGGTGATCCCCGCCGGGATGCACAGGCGCAGCAGCACCGCCAGCCACAGGTAATAGCGCACCGCGCCGCTCACCCGCCCCCGCAGGAGGGGCCGGAGCGCCAGCAGCAGCCCCGCCAGAAGAGAGCCCCAGAGGCTCAGCCGCAGCACGGCGGCCGGAACAGGCCCCATTTATCCATCCTCCTTCTCACAGAGCACAGTGAACAATGCCCGCAGCTCATCCACGTCCTGGGCGTTCAGCTGGTCGTGCTCCACCAGTGCCGCCACCATGGCCTTGGCGCTCCCGGCATAGAGCTTGTCGATCAGCCGCTGGGTCCGGCAGCGGCCCAGCTCGCCCCGGCTCACCAGGGGGCGGTAATAGTAGACCTCCCGCTTCTCCTGGGCGGCCGCGCCCTTCTGGCACAGGCGGCGCAGCAGGGTCTTGATGGTCTCTCCGTTCCGTCCGGCCAGGGCGGTCTTGATTTGGGCCAGCGTGACCGGCCCCTCCGCCTCCCACAGCACCTGCATGATCGCCAGCTCCGCGTCGGTGATTTTCTCCTCGGGTTCCGGCATGGCGTACACTCCTTTCCATGATAAACAATCGGGTTACAGCTGTACCTTTTCTGTAAGGATACAACTGTAACCCGATTTTGTCAATAACAATTCGGTTACAAATCCGGCGGACTCACCACTCCCGCTTCACTTGCTCTTCCGTCAGTCCATACTGGCGGAGAAAGGCCCGCAGATCCGCTTCACTGCGCAGCAGGGCCAGCTCGTCGAATTTTCCGGTTTTCTCATCCTTGAACCCGGCCACCCGCTCCTTGGTGCAGATGCTGGCCCGGATCACCGGGATCTTTCCGCTGGTGTCATAGGCAGGAACCGCCGGTTTTCTGCCTCTTCCAAACATGGGGTGTCTCCTCCTTTCGGGGTCAGTTCCATCCTAATACAGCCCACTGGCCCCTGTCCATCCCATTCCTCTTTTTTTCTTGACGCTCTTTCGGAAGTATGGTACAATCGACCGGCAAGCTCGATAGGAAGTATGGTACAAAAAAGGAGGGGCAGACATGGCGCGTCAGAACTACATGACCGTAACCGTGGACGACACAGTGCAGGCTGTTTTCAGCGAATTTGTGCGGCGGAAGGGGATCACCAAGACCTCGGCCCTCAACGACGTGGTAGAGATGTATATGCTGGCGGAGGACGAGGCGCTTTATCTGGAGCTGAAAAAGAAGCACCTGCACATTGCGCAGGTGCGGGACGCCATCCGGGAGCGGGGGGTGGAGGCTCCCGTGCGGCCGGAGGACTACCTGTTTCTCAAGCTGGGACAGCTGGAGATGGACGGTGAGGAGACCATGGAGGTCTACCGGCGAGATGAGCGGGACCGGGGCTATACCTGGTTTTCCACCCAGTCCCTCTACTTTGGCATGAAGCGGCAACGGGTGGAGGCGTACAACCAAAAGATTCAGGCCGGGGCAGTGGTGAAGATTCTGTTTGCCATCCACAACGAGCGCTTCGACAACGAGATCGCCTATTCCGCCCGGGTGCTGGAGATCCGCTCCGCCAGCCGGGAACTGGCCTGTCCGGAGCCTGGGGCCTGCCCACCGGCGTTTGCAGAAGAGCAGGCCCGGATCTGGATCAAGCTGCAAAATCTGGCCCTGGAGACTACCCTCAAAGCCGGGATGTTCCAGATTACCAGCTCGGGCCGGGATCTGAAGCAGACCATTGCCAATTCCCAGTTCCACTTTGGCTATGTCTCCCTCAAGGGCGGCCCGAATGGGGATGATTCTTGACTCTTTTGCTGTTTATAGTATTTTTGTGGGGAATACCGGGGCTGCGGCCCTGAAATGAAGGGAGACCTTCCCATGGGAACCAATATGGCGTTTCTATTCATCCAGAACAAGGGACTGGCGCGGGACGCGCTGGCCCAAAAAATGCAGTCTGTCACCCCGCGCGGTCCGAGTCCGCTCTCCTGTTTTGCCCGGGGCTTGGACCCGAATCAACGGCTGGCACAGGACGCCCCCGGCAATCCAGGCCGGAATCCTTTTCTGGCATACGCCTCCGAAGCCCGGTGGTTGCCCTACTTCGATGAGGGGCTCTGCATGGGAGGAATCCTGGATGAGAGGGACCTGAATGCTCTTTCCAACCTGTTTGGGGCCCCGATCCTCGCTTTTTCCATCTATGACAGCGATGCGGTTGAGCTATTCTTCTGCGATGCCCAGACCAGGACAACCTGCGACTATGGAACGTCCATCTGTCCGGGCATGATAGATTTTGGGGACGGCTGTTCTCAGGCGTGCCCGCTCTTCCTGGCAGAGCTGCTGGGCGTGGAGGAGGCGCAGATTCAGGCCGCCTGGAATCAGGAGGACCTGATATTTGCGGACGATATTATGGCGGAGATCCTGAAGCTCATGGGCGCACAGGCCGTCTTTGATGCTTCGGAGGACCTGCCCGGCTATGAGAAGCTGTACACCGGCGATTAGCACAGCGCAGAAAACCCCCGGATTCTCACGAAGAGAATCCGGGGGTTTCGTCCTTACACGATGCTACCAGCTGCAGCGGACGATGCACTCCAGGGTCTGCCCGTCCACCGTACAGGTGATGGTGGTCGTCCCTTTCCCGGCGGGACGGACCACGCCGTCGCCGGAGATGGTGGCCACGCTGGAATTGCCGATGCTCCAGGTGGGGGTGGAGGAGGTCCCCTTGACCCGCATGGGCACGGAGGCGTCCTCCATACTGCTGAAGGTGAAGTCGGTATGGTTCAGGGAGAGAGAGGCGGAGGACGATCCTGAACCGCTGCCGGAGCTCCCGGAGGAGGACGGGGCGGAGCCGCCGAAGGTACACCGGACGGTGCAGGTCTGAGAGCCCACGCCCTCCAGCGTGGCGGTGATGGTGGCAGTGCCGCTCTTGTTGCCACGGGTGACTTTGCCGTTGGCGTCCACCGTGGCCACCTCGGTGTTGCTGCTGGACCAGGCGAGGGCGCCGGTGGCCCCGGCGGGCACAAAGGTAGCCCGGAGGGTGACAGGGTCCGGATAATTATCGTTGATGGTAAAATCCGTCTTGTTCAGGCTGAAGCCGATGGCCGTGCCTGCCGGGACCGGCGTGGGAGTAGGCGCGGGCGTGGGGATCGGGGGCAGGGTGATGGACGCGCCGGGGACCATCGGGGTAGCCGCCGCATCGGGGTTGGGCGCGGCGGTGGGATCGTCGGCCCCGGGTGTGGGCGCGGGTGTGGGGGTGGGCTGGGTGGCGGTTGTCTTGTCCGGGTTGTCGGGCAGAGACACGCTGCCCTTGTCGATCAACGGCTTGATGATGGAGATGACGATGCACACCGCCGCCACAATCAGGGCCAGGGAGAGCACCGTTCCGATGATGCGCAGGGGAGAGGGCGCGCCGCCGTAGCCGCCGCCCCGGGTGTTGCCCTCCTGGCCGCTGTCTCCGGCCAGACGGCGGCCGAACCGGCGGCCGGTTCCAGCGGCCTCTCCGTCCTCCGCCGGGGGTCTCCCGTCGCAGAAGGGACAGCGCCGGTAGGTCACGGCATAGTCCTCGCCGCAGTATTCACAGTGGATGGTTTCAGCCCGGGTTCCGGGTCCCCGCCTGGCGGCCATGGGCAAGCGCCTCCTCTAGTAAGGTACAAGATTTCCTTCTATTTTACACGCTGCGCCGCAAACAGTCAACGCCCCCGGGAAAAAAGTTAGGGATTTTTAAGGAATTATGTCAACAAACTGGGCCGGCATCCCCTTGATTCCTGGCCGGAAATTGGCTATAATGGAGGCCAAGACAGCGAGGTGTTGCCAAATGAAGGGTTCTATGACGGCGGCGGAGGTCCACCGGCAGTATCAGGACGGCATTACCGCTTTCCGGCGGCAAATTGCCGATCCCACCCTGCGGCTGAAATTCAGCCAGGAGGTGGATATTTTTATGCGGGCCTGCGCCCTGGGGGCGTGGAGCCGGGACGGGGCCTCGGTGACGCCCCGCTATGTGGAGTACTATAACGCCGTGTATACCAAGGGCAATCCGGTGCCCTCCATTCTGTTCTGGGAGCTGGCCACGGCGGTGAGCGAGTACCCGGGCTTCCAGCCCCCTGGCTTTTTTGCCCGGATGCGGGCGGCGGACAAGGTGTCGGGCAGCAAGCTCTCCCGCCGCTTCATCGATCTGATGACGCTGATGCTCCTGCTCTTTGCGGCGGTGGACGGTGTGGTCAGCGAGGAGGAGGCCGCCTTTGCGGGGCAGTGCGCCGCCGCGCTGGGGGGCCTGTGCGACCGGGAGGGCCTCAAGGGGGACAAGCCCCCCCTGGATGTCAACGACTTTGTGACCAGGCGGGAGCCCCGGCCGGAGTCCGCCGTTCCCGCAGCCGCCCCGGCGGAGGCGCACATGGAGGCCACGGCCGCCGGGGAGCCCCCCGCCCCCACCCTGGAGGAGCTGCTGGCCGAGCTGGACGCCCTCTGCGGCCTGGACCGGGTCAAGGCCGATGTGAAGAGCCTGATCAATCTGGTCAAGGTCCGCCGGATGCGGGAGGAGCACCAGCTGCCCGTGCCCCCCATGTCCCTCCACCTGGTTTTTATGGGGAACCCGGGCACCGGAAAGACCACGGTGGCCCGCCTGCTGGCCCAGATCTACCGGGCCGTGGGGGTGCTCTCCAAGGGCCAGCTGGTGGAGGTGGACCGGTCCGGCCTGGTGGCCGGATTTGTGGGGCAGACCGCCATCAAGACCGGCGAGGCCATCCAGAAGGCCCTGGGGGGCGTGCTGTTCATCGACGAGGCCTATGCCCTGGCCAACCAGGAGAACGCCAACGACTTCGGGCGGGAGGCCATCGAGACCCTGCTCAAGGGCATGGAGGACCACCGGGCCGACCTCATCGTGATTGTGGCCGGGTATACCGAGCTGATGGGGAAGTTCATCGGGGCCAACCCGGGGCTGGAGAGCCGGTTCAACAAGTATTTTTACTTTGAGGACTACAACGGCGATCAGCTGATGGAGATCTTCCGGTCCATGTGCGGGAAGAACGGGTACACCATCCGGGAGGATGCGGCGGAGTATGCCGCGGCCTATTTCCAGGAGCGCTATGAGGAGCGGGATGAGAACTTCGGCAACGCCCGGGAGGTCCGGAATATCTTTGAGCGGGCGGTGGCCCGCCAGGCCGACCGGCTGGCCGCCATGGAGGCCCCCGGCAAGGAGGACCTGATGACCCTGACCCGGGAGGACCTGGAGGACGAGGCGTAAGCGCTGCATACGCCTCAAGCAGAGAGACGTCTCTCCGCCGCCTCTTAGGTACCGCGTTTCGCGGGATCTAAGAGATGGCGGGGGAACGTCTCTCTCCGTTTTCCTATGAACTTGTCTCAGGGGCGTCAGACGCCGGGGGAGCGCCCTGTCCTGCGCTCAAACCCGCTTCCAGACCGGGCCCTGGGGGGTATCGGTGACCTCCACGCCCATGGCCTTGAGCTGGTCCCGGAGGGCGTCGGCCTCCGCCCAGTTTTTGGCCCGTTTGGCCTCGGTCCGCCGGGTCACCAGGGCGTCGATCTCTGCATCCCCCTCGGCGGGGGCGGCGGCCCGGTCCGCAGCTTCCTGCGCCCGGAGGACATCCGCCTTTTGCAGCAGATCCAGCCCCAGCACCTGGTCGAACTCCGCGATGAGGGCCCGCTTAGCGGCGTCCCCCAGGTCCCTGGCCTTGATCACGTCGTACAGGCAGGTGATACCCAGGGAGGTGTTCAGGTCGCTGTCCAGCGCCGCACGGAAGGAGGCACGGTATGCCTCCAGTGCTGCGGGGGCGGCCCCCTCCTCCCCGGTGAGGGCGGCGATGCGGGCGATCAGCTTGCCGTAGGCGGTCCTGGCGTTGTCCAGATTGTCCCAGGAGAAGACCAGCCCCTTACGGTAGTGGGACTGGAGGCAGAAAAAGCGGTAGACCAGGGGATCATAGCCCTTCTCCTCCAGCAGAGAGACCGTCAGAAACTCCCCCTTGGACTTGGACATCTTGCCGTCGCTGGTGTTCAGGTGGTGGACGTGCATCCAGTATTTGCACCAGGGGTGGCCCAGATAGGCCTCGGACTGGGCGATCTCATTGGTGTGGTGGGGGAAGGCGTTGTCGATGCCGCCGCAGTGGAGGTCCAGGTACTCCCCCAGATATTTCATGGAGATGCAGGAGCACTCAATGTGCCAGCCGGGGTAGCCCACCCCCCAGGGGGAGTCCCACTTGAGAGCCTGGTCCTCGAACTTGGATTTGGTGAACCAGAGCACGAAATCGTTTTTGTTTCGTTTGTTGACGTCGGCCTCCACGCCCTCCCGGACGCCCACGGCCAGGTTCTCCTCGTCGTGGGCGTTGAAGACGTAGTATTTCTCCAGCTTTGAGGTGTCGAAGTACACATTGCCCCCGGCCGGATAGGCGTAGCCGGTGTCAATCAGCCTCGTGATCACCTGGATATACTCGCCGATCATGCCGGTGGCGGGCTGCACCACGTCAGGGTACTTGATGTTCAGCTTCTCGCAGTCGGAGAAAAAGGCGTCGGTGTAGAATTTTGCGATCTCCAGCACGCCCTTGTGCTCCCGCCTGGCCCCGGCCACCATCTTGTCCTCGCCGGTGTCGGCGTCGGAGGCCAGGTGCCCCACATCGGTGATGTTCATCACCCGGGTCACGTCGTAGCCCTCGCAGCGGAGATGCTTTTCCAGCACGTCCTCCATCAGGTAGGAGCGCAGATTGCCGATGTGGGCGAAGTGGTAGACCGTGGGGCCGCAGGTGTACATGGACACCTTGCCCGGCTCGTGGGGGACGAACTCCTCTTTTTTGTGAGATGCGGAATTGTACAGCTTCATACTCATGCGTCTCTGCTCCTTGTCTGATCTTCCGTGGATTTTTCCAGCCATTTCAGCCGGGCGCTGAGGGCCTGGAGCTCCTTCTGCACCGGGTCGGTCACGTGGATCTGGTCCACCTGGGCGGCGTAGTCCACCTTCTCTCCTGCGATACGCACCACCCGGGCGGGGACGCCCACGGCGGTGGCGTCGGGGGGAATCTCCGTCAGAACCACCGCGTTGGCCGCGATGCGGGCGTTGTCCCCCACGGTGAAGGGACCCAGCACCTTGGCCCCGGTGGAGACCATCACGTTGTTGCCGATGGTGGGGTGGCGCTTGCCCTGGTCCTTGCCGGTGCCCCCCAGCGTGACCCCATGGTAGAGGAGCACGTCGTCCCCCACCTCGGCGGTCTCTCCGATGACGATGCCCATGCCGTGGTCGATCACCAGGCGGCGGCCGATTTTCGCCCCCGGGTGGATCTCGATGCCGGTCCAGCAGCGGCTCCACTGGCTCACCAGCCGGGCCAGAAATTTCAGGTTGCGGCAATACAGGAAGTGGGCGATCCGATGGTAAATGGTGGCGTGGACGCCCGGGTAGAGAAGAAAGATCTCCAGGCGGCTCCGGGCCGCCGGGTCTCGGGCCTGGTAGGCCCGCAGGGTCTCGCCTAATCTGGTCATGGCACGCGCCTCCCGCGCAGAAAATCCGCCACTGCCCGGTTGAAGGCGGCGGGGTTTTGATGGGCGACAAAGTGATCCCCCGGCAGAATCGCCAGCGCTGCGCCGGGGATGGAGGCGTGGATCTGCCGGGTGTGGGCGTCCCGGATCATGTCCCGGTCCCCGGCGATCACCAGGGTGGGGCACCGGATCGCGGCCAGCGCCTCCGGGGCGATGTGGGGCTCCTTCACCATCAGGCCCAGCAGCTCCCGCCTGGGGACCGCCCGCCGGTCGAACAGGGCGCACAGGCTGGCGAGGCCGTATCCCAGGCAGATGGGAAGCTGCACAGAGGCCTTCACCCCGCCGGGGTTCAGATTGCCGCCGTTCAGGATCAGCGCCTCCACATAGTCCGGATACCGCAGGGTGAAGATCAGGGCAACGTTGGCCCCGTCGGAGAAGCCCAGCAACGCCGCCCGGGCGATGCCCAGCGCGTCCAGCAGTCCCTTGAGGTCCTCCGCGAACTGCTCCAGGGTGAAGGGGGCGTCTCCGCGGGGGCTGTGCCCGTGGCCCCGGGTATCCACCGCGATCACCCGGTAGTCTGCAGAAAAGGCGTCCAGCTGGTGGACGAAATAGCGGCTGTCCTCCCCGTTGCCGTGGAGGAGGACCAGGGGGAAGCCGCTCCCCCGCTCCGTATAGGACAGCCCGGCGACCATGGCTCACCTCGTCGTAATCAGCATATGGGGCTGCGCCCGGCGTGTGCCTGCGGCCAATGAAAACGCCTCCCGTGTCCAGGGACACGAGAGGCGGGGTCAGCCGCGGTTCCACTCTCATTTCTCACTTCCAGCCGGTGACGGCGGCCAAACCGGAGGGCGTCCACATCCCCCTCGCTCCCGGGCGCACTTCACACAGGGGTCCATGGGGCCGCTCTCAGCCAACGGCGGCCCCTCTCTGGATGGGGATGTCCTGCGTTACTCCCAGCAGTCCTGCCCAGGCGGCCTGCCGCCCGGACCGGCCGCTGACCGTTCCTCGCGATATCAAATTCAGTTGCCGCACTATCTTACCACGGCCGGAGGGCGGTGTCAAGGCTCAAGCGGGCCCGGGCGCATCCCGCCGCGCATTTCACGGTACAACAGGGGGCGGCGCTTGATCCAGCAAGGCCCGCCCGGGGCTATGCCGGCGGCTTTGGAACGGAAGCGCGATAAGCGCTCCCTTCATATACCGCTCAGCTGTTTTGTGACGCCGCTTCGCTATATTCCGAACATCTCGGTCAAAATACCGCTGACTTTTTCCGCACCCTGCGGGCTCAAGTGGTCCGTATCCATGAAATCGGCGGGTTCAAACAGCCCGGATGCCTGGTTGAAATCCACGTAGTGTATATCGTCCGGGACGCTGTCCAGCAGCTCCAGCACGCCGTCTCTCATCTGCGGCAAAATAAAGCGGTTATACTCCGGTGAAAAGGGGGTGATCACCACGATGGGCTGTACGTCGCGGCTGGATAGGAAACGGACAAATGCGCCGAGGAGCCGTTTGTTTTCCTCGAAGCTCTCTTTGTGCTGGAAAATTTTATTGTGGGACTCCGCCCGTACCCGGCCCATAGCCAGCCGCTCTCCCTCCGGAGTCTGAGCCCAGGTGCGCCCTCTCAAGTCAAACAGCGTGCCCCGGGGCCGGAGTTCCGAATAGTACGTGCCATATTCCAGCAGCTTCTGTACCGCTGCTTGTTCACAGACTGCTTTCAAGGGCTCGGGAATATCCCCGAGCCCCTCCCACAGATTCCTGTGGGAGGGGGAGGACCAGTGATGGGCGTCTTGAAAAATTGGGTAGTAGACATTGGCGATCATGGTCTCCCGGGACACTTTGCTCAGAGACAAATCTTGATAGGCGATGTAGTAGCCCATGACGATAAAACACCGGGCAAACCGACCCCTTGGGGCGGCGCTCAGCACCCGGCGGGCGCATTGGAAATCGTAGTAGATATCCTGGGAGTGCATGGAGCAGTTGAAGGCGCGGCTCCAGCAGCGCTCTTGGATCCCATTGAGGGCGTGGGAGGAGCCCGTGATCAGCGTAGCGCCGGAAGCCGCCGTATTTGCCGCCTGCTCCAGCATGGTGCGCAGCCAGAGGTAATCATAGTTGCGGGCAAAAAATTGGGTGGCTAATGCCTGAAGTGCTCCGCTCATACTGTTCTGTTCCATTCGCTTACTTTTCTGCTGTTATCCGCAAAATAACCGGGTCGTCCTCTTGGAACGGTGCGAACCCCTTTGCACATATGGAATGAATATGGACAAACCCCAGGGCGGAAAGCCGTGCGGTCAGCTGCTCCGGGACAATGAAACGGCGGTAATGGCCATCCAGGACCCACTCGGTATCAGAGAGGCGTTCTCCCTCTCCGCACAGCGCATCTTCCGTGCATCGCGTTTCAATAAAAAGCCTGCCGCCTTTGCGCATGGCTGTGTAGCACCGCTCCAACAAAACAGCCTCCTGCTCAGCTGTAAGGGCATGAATAAAAAAGCGGGAATATATGCCGTCATATGTCTCTGCGGCAAAAACCGGCGCTGTAAGGATGTCGCCGCAAACGGCATGAACCCTTGGCTCACACGTTTTGATATGTATCATTGCCTCCCGACTCCTATCAACCGCCGTCACATTCATCCCATTGTTGGCGAAAAAAATACTGTCACGGCCGTTCCCACAGCCTGCGTCCAATATATCCCATCCAGCCGTCAGCTGCGGCAGTACGCTCTCTGCAAATTTTGACGGATAAAACACCTGTGTATCACCGGAATAGAAGTTCTCCCATAATGCCGTTTGCTCTAATTGCATTTGATCGTATCCTCCTTGTGAAGATGCTCCCACAGTGTATGACAAACCCGGCTCCCGCACCGGCCGTCCGCCAGTGGAATGTCCCGCTGCCGCACGAGCTCCCGCAGCTTTGAATTTCGGTCTATGCCCTGATACATATCATCCAGGAATTTTTGGATATCCGCGGCACATACCGCCTGCTCCATCCAGCAGCTGTCAATAAAAAATTCCTGAGAAACGCTTCCCCGGCCTCCGGTCTTGATGTGAAGCACCGGCTTATCTAACAGCAGATATTGAAACATCATGGAACTCAAGTCCGAAATCATTGCAGTTGAACAGCTGAACGATGCGTTATACTGCGCTTCCCGGTCACAGAGCATATTTGGCGCCTCGTCCACCAATGCAATGTACATTTGCAAGCGTTCATAATACTCCGGTGGATAATATAGCTTTGTCACGGTATCGGTCATTGGATGTGCGCGCCAAATAAGGGCGCAGTCCGGATGTGCCTGAAACCACTGATAAATACCGTCAAAATAAGGAAGGGACGACCCCTTAAAATCGTAAAATGAATTCCATAAAAATGTCTTCCGGCTTCCGACCACAGATTTCCACGAGTCAGGCACACCGGCGGGCTGTGTACGAAGCTGAACCATCGGGTCCCATTTGGGCACACCGGTCACCAGCATATTTCCCCCGCCATTGACCGCGTGTTTTCGGTAAAACTGACTGTGCCGCTGGGACGACCCGATGGTTTTCCAGGCATATCGGTACACTGGCATCTCACACAGCGCCTCCCGCGCTGATTCATAGACAGAGAAGGGGGCAAAATAGGGGAGATAGACCAATCTGGTATGCTTTGCGATATATTCCGGCCAGAACTGTTCCAGGGTACAGCTCTCATAGGGCTGACTGATAAACGCCAGATCCGGACAGTCGTCCTCGATGCTGTATGCGTCGTATCCAAGGGACGGCAGGCCCATGGGCGTGAGAAAATCTTTGTAGATAATCTCCTGCTCCCGCTCGCCGTCCCGCTCCACGACCCGGCCTACCGGAGTACGCACGATAATCGGGTCAAAGCGGGAATCGTTCCGCATATATTCGTAAACGCTCTCCATGGCGTCCCACTTCTCGCCCAGCTCGGCGAAAAAGACGGCCCGGACCTGATAGGAGACCTGCTCGGGCAGCTTTTGGACAAACTGTTCCAGCTGTACCTCCAGCGCTTCCCCCATGCATTCCCACAGAGCTTCGAGCTCAGAGAGCTGCACCAGCGGAGCCTCCGAGCGCAAATCGCCTCGGTGGTGCTCCAATACCGACCGGATTTGTGCCAGCATCTGCCGTCCGTTGTCCACAATCCCGGCCCGCAGGCTGTCCTCCGGGGCCGTGCGCAGGTATTGTGCGGCTTCGATGAGTGTTCGGCCCATTTTTGTGATGTAGACCAGCATGGAATATCTCATATCTTTCCCTTCCCGCTATTGCAGCAGTCCGCCCCAGACAGGGCTTGCACTTCCCTCGATGAGATGGGCCACCTTTTGATATGCCTCGCTCTGCTTCAACGCCGCTACAGCCGGGTCATTGGGCGTGAAACGGGCCAAAATCACCCGCACTTGGTCTGCCAACGCGTTCAGCTCCGGTGGGGTTATCAGCTGCCGGACCTCCTGGGTGTGACCGGCCAGGAACTCTACCATATCCGTCATGCCCTCACAGGCGTCCAGCCCGGCCCGCAGCAGGCGGATGTATTCCACAGGGCTCCCCTGCTCCAGCGCGTCGAAGGCCCGGGTACAGTACCAGCCAAAGCGGTGCAGCGGCGGCAGAACGAACAGCGCCCCCTCCTGCAAGGCCTCCGCAGCATAGCAGCGGGGCAAAAATTCCCGCTCCATCCGGGCAAACCTCCGCGCCAGCGCCATACCCTGTTCCTCGTCCTGCTCCTTGCTGCTCCAGGGGTAGGTCCGCACGGCCGCCATGAGCAGTCCGCGCATCCAACAGAGCTCTTGCCAGTCCATGGCCGCTGGTTCTGGCTGCATTTGCACATACGGAAGCAGCCACGTCCCATTCTGGGACAGACGCGCGGCCAGAGTATCATGCTCTTCCATGTTCAGCGGTTTATCTGACGGCGGGAAGTGGGCGCCCTGTTCCAGGGCGTGGGCCAAGGCCTGGATTGGCATCTCTGCCCAGTGGGACACATGGTGCAGTTTTTCCGTTAATATCTCTGGGTTGTTCGCCTCAAGGATGGCGGCGGCATCACCCAAAGGGCACTTGCCCTCCAGGGGAAGAAACACGGTGTAGGCAGGGCGGTGGAACTGAGGGCCAGCGGCCTCCTTCTCCCGATACTCCCCACGAAACAGGACAGAGCCCATTTGCAGGAAGGGGGTGCGCCGCTGCTCCGCCCGCTCTTGGTCTGGTACGGGCTCCCTCAAACGCTCCCAAAACCGGAGGATTCCGGCATCGGTGTCCCACCCAAATTCACTGCGCAGGCGGCCGAAATTCTGAACACAGTCCCCAATCTGCTTGGCATTCATCTCCGCCGGGTCCAGGGACACCATAAGCCGGGCGCACTGCTCCGGCCGGTTTTCGTGGAGATAGCCGGAGGCCAATACGGTAGATACACTGAGGCGGCTGTGCGTGTCCGTTTTGTCCAGGGAGCTGGCCAGCAGGTCGGCCCGGTCAAAATTTCCGGCATGGTAGTCCGCCACGCCCTGAAGGTACTTCTCGCCCCAGCGGAGGGCGCCGTCGTAATCGTCCGTGTTCCAGTAGTGCCCAAAGGCAAAATACGCAATCTCCACCCGAAGGAAAATGGACGTTGGGAACAGCTCTTCCGCCTCGCCAATCCACTGCTCCAGCTCCGGCAGGCTGTCCCGCATGGCCATACGCACCGCATGGCGGTAAATTGGTCCGCCAAACAGCTCCCATTGGGACCATTTTTCCGCCACGCCAGCCAGAGCCCGGCGCAGATACCCCTCCTGCTCCGGCATGTTCGCGCTGGACTCCACGCACTGGTTCAGAATAATCAGGTTGTCCGGGTCGTCCTCCAGCTGCTTGCGCAGGAGGACCATATTGCGCTCCTGCTTTGCTTTCAGCATTTCTTGATTTTGGTATACGTACCCGTCGTGGTGGAGCACCGCGCCCCGGAGCATCATGGTCCGCAGGTCGCCTTGATAGGGCCAGTGCTCGTGGACCGTCCCCTCGTAGCGAATGCCGGTGGACATGCGAAGCAGGCGGGTGGCCAGGAAATCCGAGTAGGAACCGCCCTTGTCCAGCGCGGGCGTGTCGTAATTGCGGATGATTACCGAGGCAAAATCAAAATCCTTGTCCGTGGTCAGAAAGGCCACATACCCCGTAATGTCCGGGTCCACCCACTCGTCGCAGTCGATGGTCATATACCACTTTCCCGAGCAGCAGTCCATCACCGCATTGCGGGCGGCGGAAAAATCACCGGTCCAGGGGAAGTCGATGAGGATATCCGCATACCGTTCCGCCACGGCCCGGCTTCCGTCATCGGCTCCGGTGTCCGCCATCACCACCTCACAGGGGATGGCCTCCCGCAGAGGCTGGAGGGATTTCAGGCATCGCTCCAGACAGCGAATTTCATTTTTGTAGATTATCCCGATGGACAGCAGAGGCTTTGTCATATTGTTTCTCTCCTTTTATACTGGGGCCCATGGGAAAACCGCCTGGGAAGCGGCTTTCCCTCGGGCCTCATAAAAAGACGGGGGCGGGCTTTTGCCCGCCCCCGTTGTGTGCGGTGGGCTAATGGTGCTTTGGGTATCAGCTTTCTTACTGGAGCAGCTGGAGCACGCCCTGGGGCACCTGATTGGCCTGAGCCAGCATGGCCTGAGCGGACTGGATCAGGATGTTGTTCTTGGTGTAAGCCATCATCTCGGCGGCAACGTCGGTGTCGCGGATGGTGGACTCGGCATCCTGAATGTTCTCGGTCATGACGGACAGGTTGTTGATGGTGTGGTCCAGACGGTTCTGAGTCGCGCCCAAAGTACCGCGGACGTCAGACACAGTGTTGATAGCAGCCTTGATGGCGTCCACGGCCTTGGCAGCGCTGGCCTGGTCGGCAATGCTGATATCACCAATGCCCAGAGAACCCACGTGCATGTCGCCCAGGCTAACCTTCAGCTGATTGTAGCTGTCGGCGGTGTCGCCAATCTGAAGGGTCAGGCCCTTTCCGTCGCCCTTGGCGGCAGGGGTACTTACTTTAGTGAAGGTGCCTTGCTGAATCTGTTTTTGAACGTTGGGCTGAGTGGTAAGATCAGCCCGGCCACCCTTGCCGTTGCCGTTATAGTCTGCCCGTTCCTGAACACTAATCTTGTAATCGTTAGTATCGCCAACGATAAACATCTCGTTGTCCTTGGCGGCGACGGTCAAACGGCTGAGAGCCTCGGACAGGGCATCGTTGTGAGCCACCTTAGTATTATCCAGTGTACCATTTTCGTCCACGATGTCGCTGATGTCCACTGCCACAAAGTTGCCGCCAGCCGCCTTGATGTTATCCAAGGTTTCTTTCTTGCTGGCAAACACGTAGGTGGTATTACCCAACGTGATGGCCTTGCCGTCGATAATGTCACCCGCAGTAAACGCAGTGGTCTGCGTGTTAGCCACGGTGGACTCCTGCTTGGGACCGCCCTCAACGATGTTCTGTGTGGCCAAGTCGATGGTGCCGGTCTGACTGGTAGTACCCTTGGTGATCGAAACAGCAAAGTTACCAGTGAAGTCGGCCTTCTTGGTGGGGTCATCTTTGATGGCGTTGAAGCTCTGGTCACTCATAGTGAAAACCAGCTTGGAACCATCGGTGGTGACATTGTAGGTCACGTTGCCGATCTTGACAGCACTGTTTCCGGTCTGAGCAATAATGTGCTCTGCCAGCTCTGCCCCCTTCAGCTCCACGTCTTTCGTGAGGCTGATAGTCAAAGCCTTGCCGCCAACAGTAATCTTGGCGGTAGTGTCGTTTGCGCCGGATACAAAGGAGACATTTTCCAAATCCACCTCAAAGGTAGTCTTCTTAGCTTCCCAGCCGTCCACATGGACGATGGTGCTGATGCCAGCTGCGCCAACGGCTGTGCTGGCACCGGCCAAAATGGTCAAATTAGAACCATCGGTGACCTTGAAGGACACCTTATCGGCCTCCATGGAGCCGTCAAAGAGCTTGATGCCATTGAAGTTGGAGCTGTCAGCAATGCGGTTAATCTCATCCCGCAGCTGATCCATTTCCTTCTGCATCTGGGCGCGGTCGGTGGTGTTGTCGTAGGTGCCGTTGGCGGACTGGGTGGCCAGTTCGACCATGCGGTTGAGCATATCGTGAACCTCAGTCATGGCGCCCTCGGCGGTCTGCACCAGGGAGATGCCGTCCTTGGCGTTCTTCTGAGCGGTCTCCAGGCCGGTGATCTGGGCGCGCATCTTCTCGGAAATGGCCAGACCGGCGGCGTCGTCACCGGCGCGGTTGA
>CANSQX010000049.1 GCA_947649225.1 uncultured Flavonifractor sp. | reverse complement strand
ACGCGTTACTCACCCGTCCGCCACTAAGGATTCCTATCAGTTGTCCGAAAACTCCGTCAAGGGTCCTTCGTTCGACTTGCATGTGTTAAGCACGCCGCCAGCGTTCATCCTGAGCCAGGATCAAACTCTCAATAAAATGTTATCTAAACACTTCCGTGTCTAAATCACTTTATTGAAGCTTCCTTAGCTTCAAAGAAATTTTTCAAGAGCCTTCCTAAGCAATTTCTTGCTTGCGAAAGGACTTCTCGTCCTTTTCTGGTGCTTCGTGTTTCTTCACGTTGTTTAATTTACAAGGTACACGCCGCTTCGTCAGCGGAATTCTAGGATACCATATCGCTTCCGGTTTGTCAAGCTCTTTTTTCGAGGTTTTTCTTCACGAACTCTCTCGAACCTGAGCTCTTTCACCGTCGCCCGCGTCTCACGCGAACTTCTTTATGTTACCACATCGGTTCCGCTTTGTCAAGCACTTTTTTCCGCCGCTTCACAGGTTTCTTCTCCCTCTTCCGCCGCTTTTTCCCGCGCTCGACTGGAGCTCAGTTAATATACCAAACCTTTTTCCTGTTGTCAAGTGTTTTTCAAAAGTTTTTTGATCTTTTTTCCGGCCCGCTTTCTCTCCACAATATCTACTCTTTTTTCTCCCCGTTTCCACAAGATGCGCGCAGTCCCCGGGCGGCGGCCACGGCCAGCAGAAGCAGCGGTCCCAGAAAGCCCAGAACAACGTTCCCCACTGGGGCCATACATTCCATCAGCGTCCGCAGGGAGAAGGCGTCCGGAAAGAGGAGGAGCGCACCCAGCAGGCCCAGCAGGGCGGCCCACGGCGCAGCGGGCCGTGGGCTTTTGAGGCCCAGCAGCCCCCGGGCGGCAGACGCGCAGGCCAGAAGCAGCAGTCCCAGGAAGACCAGATCGGCCAGCACCCATAGGGCCACCACCACAGCCTCCACCCGCTCGAAGGCCCCCCGGACGCCGATCCCTCTGGCCATCATAAAGAAGGGGGTCTCCATCCGTGCGGCCAGGCCCGGCCCGAAGCTCCCCAGGCAGACGATCTGTAAGGCGGTCAGCATCAGACAAAGCGCCGCCGTCCATCCCAGGGCCCGCCGCCGCCGCCCTGGTCCGGGCGCAACCGCCCCCATGAGAAAGGCCCCATAGGTCCCGTAGCCCAGCAGGCCCAACACAGGCCAGGCGGCCCGGCCGGCCCGGGGCAGATCGCCGGTCCGGACGGGCAGCCAGTTTCCGGCCTCCACCTGGGGCAGGGAGAAGAGGAGCGCCGCCGCCAGGGCGGCCGCCACGGCCAGGTAAAAGATCTCCCCCGCCCGCGCAAAGGTGGGCAGCCCCTTCCTGGCCAGCCAGAGTATCACTGCGGCGAACAGGATCAGGAAGAGCCCCAGCGGCCCGTTCCGGTAGCCGGTGGAGAGGAAGCGCAGCCCGCACAGCCGGAGATTGGCGGCCAGCAGAAAGAGCCCCCACAGCAGGTAAACCGCCGTCAGCGCCTTCCCCAGCCCTCTCCCCAGCACCAAAACGGCGGCTTCGGCCAGTCCGGTCCCCTCGGGCAGGCGGCGGAAGAGGGCGGAGAGCACCCAGCACAGCGCCAACGCGGCGGGCAGGGCCAGCAGAGCGGCCAGCCACCCGGCCCGCCCGGCGATCCGGGCGGGCTCCGCCGGGAGCACCCGGATCGCCGGAGACAACAGGCCGGTAAAGAGGATTACCAGCAGCTGCCGCATAGAGATCTGAGATTGTCTGGGCATCGCCCCACCGCCTTTCCCTATCTATACAACCAGGCTACCGGCTCACGTCATAGCTGCGCAGGATGTTCCCCTCCACGGAGACCTCCAGCTCCAGCGCGTCCAGGCTCCACCGCTCCCCGAGGTCTGCGGTCCGGCCCGGGCCGGCCAGCTCTGCGGCGATCCGGAGCTCCAGAAAATCTGCGTCCAGGGCCTGGGAGAGCTCCAGGGCCGCCTGAATCCGCTGCGCCTCCCGCGCCTCCAGGGCCCGCTCCAGCCGCTCCAGGGCGGCCGGGTCCTGGAGATCGAGCGCCCCCGGGGCCTCGGCCAGATTGGCGTCCACCCGGCAGCGCAGGGCCAGCCCTGTCAGCCGGTCCCCGTCGAACACGGGCCGGATTCGGGTCCTCGCCCCCACCACCCGCAGGGCGGCTCCCTCCAGCTCCAACACATCGGCGTCCACCTGGCCCAAAACCAGGTTGATCCCCCCGGCGGCCTCCTCTCCGGCCCAGCCCGCCAGGGCGCCGTCCTTCAAAATGCCGTACCCATCGGCCTCCAGCTCCCCCTCCCCGCCCAGGCTAAGGGCGGGGACGAAGGCCGCGCCGCTGCGCGCCAGCCGCTCCAGGACATCGCCCACGGTCCGGGGCATGGTATGGGCCAGGAGCCCGGCGTCCTCCTCCATGGCCTCCAGCCGGTCGGCGGCGGAGCCCCCGGCTCCGGCGGCGGACTGGATGGCCGCTCCCGCCCCGGTCCCCCGGACCAGGTAGAGCTCCGTGTCCAGCCGCATCTCCACGTCCCGGAGCACATAGTCCAGGGCGGGTCCGGCCCCGCGCCTGGCCAGGTCCTCCCCCAGGAGGAGCTGGCCCACGTGGCCGTAATAGATATAGGAGGAGCCCTGGCCCTGCATCTCCAGACAGGCCCCGCTGATGGTCCCCGCCGATCCGGACAGGACCACCGCGTCCTCTCCGCCGGTACCGCTCCGGGCCCCGGTGGAGACCGTCACCGCCACCGCCCCCTCCGGGGCGGCATCCACCCCCATGGTGCGGATGAGGGCCATGTTCTCCAGCTCCCGGGCGTAGGGCAGGAATCCGGGGGCGTCGCACCCGGTCAGGAGAAGCGCCAAAAAGCCCGCCAGGGCGCATGCGGCCGCCCGCCTCACTTCTGATTCCTCCGGTTGGGGGTACGGAGGAAGCGGGGGCGCAGCTTGACCCGCCGCAGGGGCAGGCGGATCACGGTGTCTCCCTCCACCTGCGCCCCGCCGTTGGCGGCGAAGGGGGTGAGGTAGGAGACGCCGAAGCTCTCAATCCCCGCCAGGTGGCCGGCCAGCACGGCCCCTCCGGCCACCACGCCGAAGAGCCCGGCGGCGCTGCCCAGGACGGCCAGCAAAAACCGCCAGATCCGCAAAGCCCCGGCCAGCTCCTGGGAGGGCATGGTGTACCCGGCGATCCCGGCGATGGCCACCACGATCAGCACGGCGGGGGAGACGATCTTGGCCTCCACGGCGGCGGTGCCCACCACCAGGCCGCCGATGATGGAGACGGTCTGGCCGATGGACTGGGGCAGGCGGAGTCCCGCCTCCTGGAGGATCTCGAAGGCCAGCAGCAAAATGAGCACCTCGAAGACGGTGACGAAGGGCACGTCCTGCTTGGCGGCGATGATGGAGAGGGCCAGCCGGGTGGGGATCATCTCCTGGTGGAAGGTGACCACCGCCACATAGAGCCCGGGCAGGAAGAGGGTGGTCAGCATACAGAAGTACCGCAGGGCGGTGAGGACGGAGGCCAGAATCCAGTTGTTGGACTTGTCCTGGCTGGCCCGCAGAAAGTTTCCGATGGTGCCCGGGGCCAGGTAGCCCAGGGGGAGCCCGTCGATGAGGACCCCCACCCGCCCCTCAGCCAGTCCGGCGCAAAAGCGGTCGGGCCGCTCGGTGTACTGGATGAGAGGGAAGGCGGTGTGGATGGTGTCGATCAGATATTCCTCCATATTCCCGGTGGCCAGCACGGCGTCGATGTCGATCTCCGCCATGCGCCGCTCCACCTCGGCCACGGTGTCGGGGCAGGCGATGCCCTCCATGGAGAGGATATCCACGGTAGTCAGGGACTGGCGGCCCACAATCTGCTCGGTAATCCGCAGCTCGGGGGCCTTCAGGTGCCGTCGGACCAGGCTGGTGTTGGTGCGGATGGACTCCACGAAGGCATCCCTCGCCCCCTTGAGCACGGTCTCACTGGCGGGATCGGAGATGGAGCGCTTCTCCTCGGTGCCCACGTTGAGGGAGAGGACCCCCTCCGCCCCCGGCACAAACAGCAGGCAGCTCCCGGCGATGAGATCGGCCACGGCCTGGTCGGTCCCGGTCCGCACCTCCGCGCTCAGGTTATAGAGGGCCCCGGCCTTCATCCGGGCCACGAGCGCCTCCGGGCCGGCGCACCGGGCCAGCCCCTCGTCCTGGGCTATGGGCCGGAGCACATAGTCGCTGACCCGCTCCATCTTGACCATACCGCTGACGTAGCAGAGGGTAAGGGACAGGCCCGTCCCGCCGCCCAGCTCCACTGTCCGCCTGACGAAATCCACGCTCCCGCCGAAGGCCCGCTCCACGTTCTCCGCCGACAGGGGCAGGGGAATGCGGGGCTCCTCTCTGGGGTGGGGCGGGATCTCCTCTTTTTTTCGTCCGAACAGACCCATGGCGCGCCTCCTTCCGTCTCTGGTCTGCTCAGTATGTCCGGGTTATGGACGTTTATGCACATTTCCCGGGGAAATGGAAAACTATTGCCTTTCCACGGCGAACTGGGTATAATGGTGGGACAGGCTGCGGGGAGCGCCCTGCGGCGGCAATCGGACCGGCGGGACCGGCGGAAAAGAGGCAGACCGATGGAATTTCAGGCAAACGAGGGAAAGCGCGTCACCATTGAGGCAGGCGGGAGGACCTACGCCCGGCATGCGATCCAGACACACTTTGTCCAGGTAGGGGAGAGCTATCTGGAGCTGATGGAGCGGTATGTCCGCCCCATCTATCAGGAGGGCGACCTGGTGTCCATGAGCGAGAAGGTGATCGCCATGTGTCAAAAGCGGGTGGTCACGGAGGCGGAGGTGAAGCCCGGCTTCTGGGCTAAGCTGCTCTCCCGCTTTGTCCACCAGACGGCGGCGGGGCCCGGTATGGGCCTGCCGGTGAAGATGCAGTTTGCCATCAACGTCTGCGGACTGGGCAAGGTGCTGAAGGCCGCGATTTGCGCGGCCTTTGACAAGCTCCGCGGAGTCCACGGCACGTTCTATGAGATGCTGGGCCAGGAGGTCTCCGGCCTGGACGGCTTCTATGGCCATGAAATCCCCGAGTACGCCCACATGGGGGTGCGCATTCCGGAGAACCCCGGCGGCGTCTGTGACGAGATCTACGAGAAGACGGGCATTCTGTCCATGATTGTAGACGCCAACGATCTGAATGTGGAGCTGTTGGGCCGCTGCTCCAGGCTCACCCAGAGCGAGAGCGAGCTTCTGGCCCTGATCCAGGACAACCCCGCCGGACAGGACCGGCAGCTGACGCCATTTATTCTAATCCGGCCGGTTTAGTTTCTCCAACACCGGCGTGAAAACGTCCAAAATATTCTTGTAAAACCCATCCAAATCCGATATAATAGAGGCTGTAACGCGCATTCGGGGCCGCAGGCGCCCGAACAGCCAGAGTAAATCATAGAGAAGAGGGAGAGCAATGGAGCTGAAAAATTTTGACAGCATCATCAGCCGGATCCCCAAGCTGGACCGCCCCCTGCGGGTGATCCTGGCCGGCTCGGACGGCGAGAATATGCTCCAGGGCCTGTTTCAGGCCCAGACGGAGGGCTTTGTTCAGCCCGTACTGGTGGGCGACCGGGCCCGGACGCTGGTTCAGCTGGAGAAGCTGGGGCTCGACAAGGAGCCTTACACCATGGTGGACACCCCGCCGGGACACAGCGTGACCCACGCGGCGCTGGACATCATCCGCAGCGGCGACGGCGACATTCTGATGCGCGGCAATCTGCCCACCCGTGATTTTCTGATGCCTGTGCTGGACAAGAACAACGGGATGCGCACCGAGCGGCTCATGAGCCACGTCTCGCTGGTCTCCATTCCGGAGTACCCCAAGCTGCTGGCTCTGTCGGACATGACGGTGATTGTCAACCCCAACCTGACCCAGAAGAAGGCCATCATCAAGAACACGGCCGACGCGCTGAAGGCTTTTGGCTATGAAAACCCCAAGCTGGCCCTGATGGCCCTGGTGGAGAGCGTGAACTTCCACATGCCTGACACCATCGAGGCCCAGCGCCTGATGGCCGAGCACCAGCGCAAGCCCTTTGCCGACTGTGAGCTGTGGGGTCCCATCGCCTACGACCTGATTGTCAGCAAGGAGGCCTGCCGCCTGAAGAACTACGACTGCCCCTGGGCGGGCGGCGGCTTTGACGGCATCATTGCCCAGAACCTGATTGCGGCGAACACGCTGATCAAGAGCTGGCTGATCCACGCCCACGCAGTCACCTGCGGCGCGGTGGTGGGGGGCAAGGTGCCCATCGCCCTGACCTCCCGCTCGGCGGCGGCGGAGGAGACCTACCTGTCCCTGGTCTTCTGCTCAGTGCTCCACGACTGGCGCAAGAAGCACGAGCATTGAGCCAAAAGGCCCCCGGCGAGGCGTTCACCTCTGCCGGGGGCCTTTTCCTTTTTGCACCGCCCATCTCAACGTCCAGAAAGGCGGCCGGAGCCCATACCGGTCCGCACACTGCTGCCTCCGGCCTGCCTGCCGGTCCTGCCGGCGGGCTGCGCCGGACAAACCGCCCCGCCGGAGATCGCCGCACCGATCCTGCTCCCGGCCCCGACGCCCGCCCCGGAGCCCGAATCCCCGGATTCTGCGGGGACGGCGGGCCGTTTACCGAGCTGCTCCGCTTCCCCTCGGAGGGCCCTGAGGGCCCCGCCTGGTCCGCGGCCACCCCCGAACCCGCGCCCGTCTTCGCGTGTGAGACCGCCCGGGTCCCCGGCTGTGAGGACCCGCTCCCGGCGGTCCGGTACGGATTGGGCAGCGGAGGAGGGGAGCTGACGTTCTACCGCCGGCTCCCCGTCTCCGCGCAGTGGGAGCGCCTTCCCGTCTCCCTGGACGGCGCAGTCTCCAACTGCCTCTCCAGCGGCTATTTCCACAAAACCGATACCGGGGGGCTGGAGCCCGGCGTGCGCCGGCCCGTCCTGATCGGGCACACCGAGGATTCCCCGTGGGAGTTCTCCATCTACGACATCGCCTATCAGGGCGGTCGGATCCAGGTGACGCTCCGGGAGACCCGGCCCGGCGGCTATCCCTGGTGAGCCGGGCGCCCGCTCACCGCCGCCCCGCCGCGCCGGAGGCCGCCGTCTGCGCCTCCCCTGCGGCGGGGTCTTTTTCCCGCTCCATCGCCCGCCGGACGGCCTTGGCGGCCTCGCACACGGCCACGGGGGTAACCGCCAGAGCCAGCACCACGCCCCACTCGGTCAGGCTCATGGGCACGGTGGAGAAAATCCGCTGCAGCGGCGGCACGCAGAGCACGGCCAGCTGCATGATCAGCCCCACGGCGAAGGCCCGGTTCATGGCCCGGTTGGAGAAGATCCCCAGCCGGAACAGGGAGGTCCGCTCGCTGCGCACGTCGAAGGCATGGAAGAGCTGGCAGAGGGTGAGGGTAGCGAAGGCCATGGTGTTGGCCGCGGCGTAGGCCTCCCCCGGGTCGGAGAGCACGTACTCCCCCAAAAAGTAGGCGGTCAGGGTAAGCGCGCCCACCATCAGCCCCTGCCATACCAGCCGGAGGGCGAATCCCCCGGCGAAGAGGGACTCCCTCGTATCCCTGGGCCGCCGCTCCATGACGCCCCGCTCCACCGGCTCCACCCCCAGGGCCAGGGCGGGGAGGGAGTCGGTCACCAGGTTGAGCCACAGCAGCTGCACGGGGGCCAGGGGCATCTGGTGGAAGCGGAGCACGGTGGCAAGGAAAATGGTCACGATCTCCCCGATGTTGCAGGAGAGCAGGTAGTGAATGGCCTTTTTGATGTTGTCATAGCTCCCCCGTCCCTCCTCCACGGCGTGGACGATGGTGGCGAAGTTGTCGTCGGTGAGGATCATGTCGGCGGCCCCCTTGGCCACGTCGGTGCCGGTGATCCCCATGGCGCATCCGATGTCGGAGGCTTTTAAGGCGGGGGCGTCGTTGACCCCGTCTCCGGTCATGGCCACCACCTGTCCTTTGGTCTGCCATGCCTTGACGATGCGGAGCTTGTGCTCAGGAGAGACCCGGGCGAAGACCGAGAAGCGGCCGATCTCCTCCTCCAGCAGATCCTGGGACATGAAATCCAGATCCTCCCCGGTGGCGGCCAGGTCCCCGGGCCGGAAGATCCCCAGTGTCCGGGCCACGGCCACGGCGGTGAGCTTGTGGTCCCCGGTGATCATCACCGGACGGATGCCGGCGGCATGGCAGCGGGCCACGGCCTCCCCGGCCTCCCGGCGGGGCGGGTCCATCATGCCCAGCAGCCCCACGAAGGTGAGCCCCCGCTCCAGGGTCCTGCTGTCCATGGTTTTGGGCAGGAAGGCCACATCCTGATAGGCCACGCCCAGCACCCGCAGGGCCCGGCCCGCCATCTGGCCGTTGACCTCCAGAATCCCGGCCGGCGCTGCGGCGCACCGCCGCAGCAGCACGTCGGGGGCCCCCTTCACCAGCACCCGGAAGCCCCCCTCCGGCCGGGCGTGGACGGTGGTCATGAGCTTGCGGTCTGAGTCAAAGGGGATCTCCCCCCGCCGTGGGTAGCGCCGCTCCAGCTCATTTTTATCCAGTCCCTCCCGCCGGGCGGCCTCCACCAGGGCGGCCTCGGTGGGGTCGCCGGTACACCGGCCGTCCTCCAGGGCCGCGTCGCTGCACAGGGCCCCGATGGTCAGGGCCAGCGCCCGGTCTCCCCCCCGGGCGGTCCACACCTCGGTGACGGTCATCTGGTTCTGGGTGAGGGTCCCGGTCTTGTCCGAGCAGATCACCCCCGCGCAGCCCAGGGTCTCCACAGCGGGCAGCCGCTTGACGATGGCGCCCCGCTTTACCATCCGCCCCACCCCCAGGGCCAGCACGATGGTGACGATGGCGGGCAGCCCCTCCGGGATGGCGGCCACAGCCAGGGACACGGCGGTGAGGAACATCTCCAGCAACTCCCGCCCCTGGAGCAGCCCCACGCCGAACATGACCGCGCACACGCACAGGCATACAAAGGAGAGCGTCTTGGAGATCTCGGCCATTTTCTTCTGGAGGGGCGTCTGTCCCGCCTCCTCCTCCATCAGCATCCCGGCGATGCGCCCCATCTCGGTGTCCATGCCGGTGGCGGTCACCACACAGGTGCACCGCCCCGCCGTGATGACGGTGGAGGCGATCACCATATTGGTCCGGTCGGCCAGAGGGGTCTCAGGGGGGAGCACTCCGGCGGCCTCCTTCTCCACGGGGACCGACTCGCCGGTCATGGCGCTCTCGTCGGCCCGGAGCCCGGCGCAGGATAGGATGCGGGCGTCGGCGGGCACCAGATCCCCCGCCTCCAGCAGCACGGTGTCCCCGGGCACCAGACCGGCGGTCTCCAGCCGGAGCATTTTGCCGTCCCGCAGCACCCGGGCCAGGGGGGCCGACATGCGCCGCAGGGCGGCCAGCGCCCGCTCGGCGCTGTTCTCCTGGGCGATGGAGATACAGGCGTTCACCGCCACAATCACCAGAATGATCACCGCGTCCAGCCAGTCCTCGCCGCCGCTGGCCGCCAGGGAGAGCCCCGCCGCCGCCAGCAGCACCAGAATCATGGGGTCCCGCAGCTGCCCGAAGAAGCGTGCGGCCACACCCGGGCCCCGGGTCTCCTCCAGCTGGTTGGGGCCGTAGTGGTGCAACCGCCGGGCGGCCTCCGTCCCGGTCAGCCCTCTATGTAGATCCCCGCCCAGCTCCCGCAGGACCTGGGCCCCCGCCATACTGTGCCATTGCGTCATATCCGGTCACTCCATTATTTTCCATTTCCTGATACGGGCAACAGTATAGCCGGGGTCTTGTCCGATTTCAAGGGAAACGTGGCGAGTGCGGAAAAAGGGGGCCGGGCACGGCGCCTCTCAGCGCCTACCCAGCCCCTGTCCCGCCCGAAGCTGCCGGGCCAGGGCCCGGAGGAGTTCCCGGTTGGTGGGCCGGCTTCGAAGCGGCTCCTGCCACAGGGCCCGCCACGCCGGCCGGTCCAGCCCCATCAGCTTGTCCGCCAGGCTGCGGATATTCTTCTCCACGCAGGCAGGGCTGGTCCCCAGGTCCCTGGCGGTCTGAAGATAGACTGCCTTGAGCTGGGTATTCTCCTCCGCCCCGGCCTGCTGGACGGCGGCGGCCCGGGCGCAGAGGAACTCCTGCGTCCCCTCCTTCGCCCCCATGCTCAGCAGGAGCCGTCCGGCGGCCTCCAGCGGGTCGTCCCTCCGGCACAGTCCAACGAGAATGGCCGGCAGCTCCGTCAGATTGATCGGCTTAATGAGGTAAAAGCCGGCCCCCAGGTCCAGGGCCAGGCGGATCATCTCCGGGCTGTCCACCCGGGATGCCACCAGGACCTTGGGCCGCGGAAGACCGGCCAGGGTCTGAAGCAGGCCAATTCCCGACAGTCTGGGCAGCACCAGCTCTGTCATCACCACGTCTGGGTCCAGCCGCCGGATAGCCTCCAGCCCCTCCTGACCGTCCTCTGCCATCCCCACCAGCTCCAGCTGCTCCGTCTCACAGAAAAAATCCCGCAGAAGGGTCCTCGTGGCGGGGTTGTGCTCCACCAGAAGAACGCGGATCCGCTCCATACCGCCCTCCTATTCGCGGTCGGGGTTCATGGCCCGGAACATGGGCGCGATACGCTCCATCAGCATCAGGGCCAGCTCCCGCTCCAGCGGACTCATCTCCTCCATAATTCGAATGATCTCAGCGGCGGCGGACTCCGGGGTTTGGGGACCGCCCCGCCGCCCGAACACCAGATAGTCGGTGGAGACATCCAGCACCAGGGCCAGACTACGCAGCTTGGGCACGGTCATACTCTTCTGCCCCCGCTCGATCTCCGACAGAAATTGATTGGACAGGTCAGCGGCCTCCGCCAGCTTTGCCATGGTCATCCCTTTTTGAAGGCGAAGCTCTCTGACCCGTTTTCCAACCGCAGCAAGCAGCTCGTCGTCGTTTTCCATGGCGCTATCCCTCGCTTTTCCCGCTTTGGATATAGCTTGCCACAGCTATAGGGAACTGAAAACACGCGAAAGCAGGATATTTCCCTCTATCGCGGGAATTCCTGCATTTTTACCCAAAAACGCGAAAAAATCCCCAGGACCGGCTTTTGGCCGGACCTGGGGACCTTGCATACCGCGGGATCAGTCTGCGGGCTCCGCCCCGTCCTGGGGTGCGGGGGTGGGACTGGCCGCCGGATCGCTGTCCGGGGCCGGGGAGGCCTGCGCGGCTTCCTTCTCGGCCTGGCGGGCCTCCATAATCTCCTGGAGCTTGTCATAGACCGCTTTCGGGTCGATGGACTCATATTCCGGGGCAAACGTCACCTCGGCGCCAGCGGTCCAGGTTTCGATCTCCTTGCCCATGGCCCAGTCGGGATAGGCGGCGCGGGTCTCCTCATTGTCGGCGTTCAGCCGGAGAATGATATGGTAGCCAAAGCTGCTCTCCACCGGGTCGCTGATGCGCCCCACCTCCAGGGCCAGCGAGGCCGCCTCAAAGGCGGGGTCCATCTGCCCGGGGTAGGCCATATATCCGTCCGGGGCGTAGAGGTTCCCCTCGCTGTCCCGGCCGTCCTCGCTGCGCTCGTTCATCATCTCGTCAAAGCGGGCGGTCTGGGCCTCGCCCTCCAGGGCGCGGAGCTCGTCCACAAGCCCCTGGGCCTCGGCCAGCACGGCGGCCTTCTCCTCGTCGGAGAAAGCGGTGATCGTGCCGTCCTCGTTCTGATGGCGGGTAGACAGAAGGATATGCTTGACCTTGTAGTAGCCGGTCTCCTCCAAAAATTCCGCCATTCCCTCATCGGTGGGCTCCAGCGGCCCCCCCGCCTCGCTCATCTGGGTGATAAGTCCCCGGTTGAGGTAATAGACCTCGTTCAAATGGCGGAAGCCCGCCTCCGAGATCAGCTGCCAGTCCAGCCACTCCTGGAAGGAGGTGTCCATCATCTCCAGATAGGCGCTGACCTGCTCCTGCTCGGCGTCCATAGCGGCCAAGTCCGCCTCGCCGACGGCGACTCCGGCCTCACCGGCCTTATTCTCCAGCACGGCATAGAGCTTACAGGCCTCCAGGGCGTCATTTTTCAGGTATTCCTTACTGGGAACCCCCTCGATCTGGCCGTCCCAGGACTCCTCGGTCAGCAGGTAGTAGTTGTTCTGCTGCTGTGTGCTGACGGCGCTGATGAGCCAAAAGAGGTATTGTTCGGCGGACACGTCCCGCCCATCCACGGTCAGGAGCACCGTGTCCCTCGGAATGCCGGACACCTGGTAGGCCATATCAGACGGGTCTGGGGTGGGGGCTGGGGCGGCGGTCTCTCCGCACCCGGCCAGCACGGCGGCGAGCAGGACCCCCGCCAGGACCAGCCCCGCCGCACGTCTCAGTAAATTCATTGGTTTCATAATCCTCCTTTTTCCTGGCCGGACGCCTGGTCCGGCCTCAAGCAAGCCCTAATAATATACCACGTTCCTCCGGCAAAGACAACGCCCCTGTCCCCGTTTTTACCAATTATTCAAAATTTCCTCCCTTGGCGGCAGAGAAATCTGCACGGTTTTCCCCAGCCGGGAGCGCGCCTGCGCGGGAATCCCGCAGAGCTCAGCGCCGGCAGGCCCCTGCGGCAGCGGCCCTACCGGAGGCGCTGCGGACGGGCCGGCAGACCCTCCATCAAGCGCCCTCTGGGGACCGGAAGTCCCCGCCCCCTGCCGCGGCGAAGTCCTCCACCAGCCTGCGGCCGAAGCGGAGGGGGTCCTCGCCCTTTTTCAGCCGGAGCGCCAGATAGGGCTTTTCCCCGGCGGAAAACAGCAGCCGTCCCCGGTACTTCTCCTGCCCGCACAGCGCGGACACCCGCTGTAGGTCAAACCCATCCAGATAGAAGTGCAGGTTGGTCCCCTTCTGCCCGATCTCGGAGATCCCGTTTTTGGCGGCGTCGGCCCGGAGCAGCGCCACGGCGATCAGGTTATTGACGGTTCTGGGCGGGTCCCCGTAGCGGTCGATGAGCTCATCCACCAGGTCGTCGGCCTCCTCCTCGCTGCGGATGGCGGCAATCCGCCGGTAGAGGTCCATCCGCTGCTCCGGGGCGGGCACGTAGCGGTCCGGAATGGAGGCCGCCACGTTGAAATCGGCGGCGCACTCAGCGGTCCGCTGGGGCTTCTCGCCCCGCTCCTCCAACACGGCCTCCTCCAGCAGCTTGAGGTACATATCGTACCCCACGCTGAGCAGAAATCCGCTCTGCTCGGGCCCCAGCACATTGCCCGCACCCCGGATCTCCAGGTCCCGCATGGCGATCTTGAAGCCCGAGTTAAAGGCGGCGAACTCCCGGATGGCCGTCAGCCGCTTGGAGGCCACCTCGGACAGGATCTTCCCCTGCCGGAAGGTGAGGTAGGCGAAGGCCCGCCGGTTGGACCGGCCCACCCGGCCCCGGATCTGGTGGAGCTGGGCCAGCCCCATCTTATCGGCGTCCTCAATGATCAGGGTGTTCACATTGGAGATGTCAATCCCCGTCTCGATGATCGTGGTGCAGACCAGCACGTCCACCTCCCCCTCGGACATGCGGGTCATCACGTCGCTCAGCTCCTCCTGGCTCATCTTCCCATGGGCCACGGCCACGGAGGCCTCGCTGTCCAGCAACTCGTGGATCCGGGCGGCGGTGCGGGTGATGGTCTCCACCCGGTTGTGGAGGTAGTAGACCTGGCCGCCCCGCTCCAGCTCCCGGCGCATGGCCCCGGCCAGCACCCCCCAGTCGTGCTCCAGCACATAGGTCTGCACCGGCTGGCGGTCGGAGGGGGGCTCCTCCAGGGTGCTCATGTCCCGGATGCCGGACAGGGCCATGTTGAGGGTCCGGGGGATGGGGGTGGCGGAGAGGGTGAGCACGTCCACCTGGCGGGAGAGCTCCTTGAGCTTCTCCTTGTGGGCCACGCCGAAGCGCTGCTCCTCGTCCACCACCAGCAGGCCCAGGTCCTTCCACTCCACGTCCTTCTGGAAGAGCCGGTGGGTGCCGATGAGCACGTCGATGGTCCCCTCCTTCACCCGCCGCAGGGTCTCCCGCATCTGGGCGCTGGTGCGGAAGCGGGAGACCACGTCGATCTCCACCGGATACTTGGCGAAGCGCCCCTTGGCGGTGAGGAAGTGCTGCCGGGCCAGCACGGTGGTGGGCACCAGGACGGCGGCCTGTTTGCCGTCCAGCACACACTTCATAATGGCCCGAAAGGCCACCTCGGTCTTGCCGTAGCCCACGTCGCCGCAGAGGAGCCGGTCCATGGGCCGGGGCTGCTCCATGTCCCGCTTGATCTCGGCAATGCTGCGCAGCTGGTCCTCGGTCTCGGCGTACTCGAACTGGTCCTCAAACTCCTTCATCCAGGGGGAGTCCGGGGAAAAGGCGAAGCCGGGCTGGCGCTGGCGCTGGGCGTAGAGCTGAATCAGGCCCTTGGCCAGCTCCTTGACGGCCTTTTTGGCCCTGGTCTTGGCCTTCTCCCAGTCGCCGCCCCCCAGGCGGCTGAGCTTTTTGGCCGCGGCGGCGTCCTCACCCCCGCCGATGTACTTGGACACCAGGTCCAGCTGGATGGCGGGGACATAGAGCACGTCGGCCCCGGCGTAGGCGATTTTGATGTAGTCCTTCTCGATGCCGTCCACGGTCATCTTGGTCATCTCCACGAAGCGGCCGATCCCGTGGTGCTCGTGGACCACCAGGTCCCCCGGGGCCAGATCGGCATAGGAGCTCAGCTTCTGCCGGTTGGTGACGGCTTTTTGGGGCTTCTTTTTGGCCGCGGCGGCCCGTCCCTCGGTGAGGACGGCATACTTCGCCGCCGGATACTCGGCCCCGGCGGAGAGTCCGCCCACGGCGATGACCGCCTTTCCGGGGGCGGGCAGGGCGTGGAGCTGAAAGTCCACGGCGGTTTTGAGCCCCTGCTCCCGCAGCAGGGCCTGGAGATTGAGGGCCCGCTGCTCCCCGCTGGTGAGCACCACGGTGGAAAAGCCCTCTCCGATATAGTGGGCCAGATCGGAGACTGCGGTCTCCAGGCTGGCGCCGTAGGAGGGCAGCTGCTTGGCGGTCAACGCCAGCACCGTCCTGGGCCGCCGGGGGTATGCGGAGACCGGGAAGGCGTCCAGATAGCACACCGGCCAGTCCTCCAGGGCGGCGCACAGCGCCTCGAAGCTCTGGGCGAAGACGGCCAGCTCCCCGGCCGCCGTCCCCTGCTCCAGCAGGGTCTTACAGTCCTCCTCCAGCTGCCACAGCCAGGCCCGGGCCCCCTCGGACACCCGGCCGCTCTCGGAGAAGAGGACCACCGCGTCCCGAGGCAGGTACTCCGCCGCTGTGGCCATTTGGGGATAGACGAGGGCCAGGTAACGGTCCAGGGCGGGGAAGGAGGTCCGGGCGGCGATCCGCTCCCGGTCCTCCTCCAGGGTGCGCAGCAGGGCGGTCTGATCCCCCCGGCGCTTCCCGACCCGGTCGCTCAAACCGTCCAAAGCCTCCAGCAGGCCCTCGTACCCCCCCGGGGCCAGCTGGGGCAGCACCTCGGCGGCGGGCAGGATCTCGGCGGCGGCGAGGTTTTCGGTCCGCCGCTGGGTGGCCGGGTCGAAGAACCCCATAGAGTCGGCCTCATCCCCGAAGAACTCGCACCGCACGGGCCGGGTGTGGGCGGGGGAGAAGAAGTCCAGGATACCCCCCCGCAGGGCGAACTGTCCCACCCCCTCCACCTGGCTGCACCGGACATAGCCTGCGGCGGCCAGGGTTTCGGCCAGCCCGTCCAGGTCATAGCGGTCCCCCACCCGCAGGACCCGGGCGGCCCGGGCGAGCAGGTCCCGGGGCATGGTCCGCTGGAGCAGGCCCTCCACGGTGGCCACCAGCAGGGGGCACTCCCCGGCAGCCAGGGCCCGCAGCACCGACAGCCGCCGGTGCTCCCAGGGGCGGGAGGCCACGGCGGCATGATGAAAGATAAACTCCCGGGCGAAGAGGAGGGAGACCTCCTCCCCAGTCAGGGCGGCCAGATCCCGGGCCAGATCCTTGGCCTCGGCCTCCCCGGCGCACACCAGCACCACCGGCCGTCCGGCCATCCGGCGCAGGGCGGCGGCGAAGTGGGCCCGGTGGACCGCCGACAGCCCCGAGATCACGGCCGGGCAGCCCCCGCCGTCCACCGCCGCCAGCAGCCCCTGGAACTCGGGGACCTTCCCCAGCAGCTCCGTGAGCAGTTTCATGGCTCGCTCCCTCCTCATTTTTAGAAAAATATGGAATCTACAGGCGCACAGAAGGACCCCCGCCCGCCCGGTCGCCCGGGTGTGCGCGGCCCCTGTGATTGGAAGTATACTCCATTTCTCCCGGTCCCGTCAAGGGGGCCCCATGTCTCCGGGCTGGCTCAGTTAAAGCGGTTCATGGCCCGATCGGGCCCCTCCTTCAGGAGGCACTCCGCCGCGTCGGCGGCCCGCCGGACGGCCTCCTCCATGGTCTTTTTGTCCTCCCCGGCGAACTGGGAGAGGACCCAATCGGCCATATCGTACTCCGGGTGGGGCTTGCCGCCCACGCCGATCTTGACCCGTGGGAACTGGTCGGTCCCCAGGTGGGCGATGATGCTCTTCAGGCCGTTGTGTCCCCCTGCGGAGCCCCCGGTGCGGATGCGCAGCTTGCCCAAAGGGAGGGACACGTCGTCGGCGATCACCAGCACCCGCTCGGGGGGAATTTTGTAGAAGGCGGCCGCCGGGCCCGCCGCCTCGCCGGACAGGTTCATATAGGTCACCGGCTTCATGAGCAGGGCCTGCTGCCCGCCCACCTGGGCTGTGTTGGTCAGGGCCTTGTACTTGAGCCGCTGCACCGGGATGCGCAGCCGCCCGGCCAGCTCGTCTATGGTGAGAAAGCCCACGTTGTGGCGGGTGTTTTCATATGTTACGCCGGGGTTGCCCAGGCCTACGATCAGCCACTGGACCCCTCCGCCGCCTTTTCCAAACAGCATGGCGGCCGAGTCTCCTTTCACAGACAAGAATTACCGGGGCGGAGTATTCCTTTGCTCCGCCCCGGTCTATGGTTGTGGTATGGGGTTATCCGAACAGCTTGGAGACCGAGATCTCCTCATAGATCCGCTCAATGGCCTCGGCGAAGAGATGGGCCACCGGCAGGTATTTGATCTTGCTGCACTTGAGGACGGCCTCCGTGGGGGGGATGGTGTCGAGGAAGATCATCTCGTCCAGGGCGCTCTCCTGGATGCGGCCCACGGCGGGGCCGGACAGGACCCCGTGGGAGGCGCAGGCGGTCACCGACCGGGCGCCGCCGATCTCCACCAGGGCCTTGGCCGCGCCGCACAGGGACCCGCCGGTGTCCACCATGTCGTCCAGGAGGATCACCCGCTTGTCCTTCACGTCGCCGATGATGTTCATCACCTCGGAGGAGTTGGCCTTCTGGCGGCGCTTGTCCACGATGGCCAGGGGCATCCCCAGCTTCTGGGCAAAGGCCCGGGCCCGGGCCACCGAGCCCACGTCGGGGGAGACCACGGTCACGTCGTCGCAGCCACCGTACTCCTTGTTGAAATACTCCACAAAGATGGCGGAGCCCAGCAGATTGTCCACCGGGATATCGAAAAAGCCCTGAATCTGGTTGGCGTGCAGGTCCATGGTGAGCACCCGGTCGGCCCCGGCCCGGGTGATCAGGTTGGCCACCAGCTTGGCGGAGATGGGGTCCCGGGGCTTGGTCTTGCGGTCCTGGCGGGCGTAGCCGAAGTAGGGCACCACTGCGGTGATCCGCCCGGCGGAGGCCCGTTTCAACGCGTCGATCATGATGAGCATTTCCATCAGGTTGTCGTTCACCGGGCTGCACGTGGACTGGACCACGAACACATCGGAGCCGCGCACCGTCTCATAGATGGAGACAAAATTCTCCCCGTCGGAGAAAGCGCCTACCTCGGCGTTGCCCAGCTCCAGGCCGGCGCCGATCTCCTTGCAGATGGCCTCGGCCAGAGGCCGGTTGGAGTTGCCGCAAAAGATTTTGATGTCCTTGCCGTGAGCAATCATCGTTAACATCCCCTCGTTTTCAGTATCTATCCTCAATCCTCAAGTTTCCCCCGCCGGATCCCCGGCGGCTTTTTATCGCTATCTGCTGCGCCTGCGCCGTTTTGCGGCCCACTGCTTCTTGTTCACCTGGATGCTCCGGGCGATGGCCAGGGAGTCGGCGGGCACGTCGTCGGTGATGGTGGAGCCCGCGGCGGTATAGGCCCCCTCGCCCACCCGCACAGGGGCCACCAGATTGGTGTTGCAGCCGATAAAGGCCCGGTCTCCGATGGTGGTGCGGAACTTGGCGGTGCCGTCGTAGTTGACGGTGACGGTGCCGCAGCCGAAGTTGACCCCGCTGCCCACGTCGGAGTCCCCCACGTAGGTGAGATGGGAGATCTTGGTCCCCGACCCGATGGAGGAGTTCTTCAGCTCCACGAAGTCTCCCACCTTGACCTCCCGGCCCACCCGGCAGTGGGGGCGGATGTACGCGAAGGGTCCAATCTTGGCCCCCTCCTCCACGGTGCTCTCCAGGAGCTGGGAGGCGTTGACCGTCACCCTGTCCCCAATTTTGCAGCTGGTGATCATACTGTTGGGGCCGATCTCGCAGTCCGCCCCGATCACCGTCTCCCCCCGCAGGATGGTGCCGGGCAGCAGCACGGTGCCCGCCCCCACCCGGACCTGGGGGCCCACATAGGTATTGAACGGGTCGATCACCCGCACCCCCTCCGCCGCCAGGCGGCCGGTGCTGATGCTCTTCACCACGTTCTCCAGTCCGGCCCGATCGCCCAGGTCTGCGGTCAGGGGGATGGCCCGGCCCTCCGGGGTCTGGGCCCCGTGGGCCCGAAGGGCGGCCTCCAGCTCGGCCCCCTCCTCCAGGGCGGCGGCCAGGGCGGACGCCTCCAGGGTGAAGAGCCCGGTCTCCCGGGGCGGATTGTGCATCCGCAGGGCCATCTGCCCGGCGGGCAGGAGGACCACCGGCCGGGTGACCACCGCCACCGGTCCCTCCACCCCGTCCAGGAAGGCGGACAGCTTGGTCACCGCCCCCTCGGTATCGGTGGTGACGAACTCGGTTCCCTCCGGGAAGCAGGGGACCGCCCGCTCCCGGTCGTCGGCATGGCAGACCACAAAAAAGCGGGCCACGCCCTGTGCGCTCAGGGTCCCGGCCAGCCATCGGGCCGCCGGGTCAAAGAGCAGATCCTCCAGCATCAGCGAGGGGCCGTTTCCCTCTCTCGGCAAAAATACAATCGCCCCTACGGGCTCCATAGACGCCACGCTCCTCCCAAACCAGAAAAAATCCCTTGCTCAAAAGCATTATATCAAACGGAATGCGGAATTGCACCGAAAAATAAAATTTTTTCCGCAGAAATCCTCGCTTCCGGCGTTCTGCACAATTTATACAAAAATTTTTTCTATTTTCCCGGCATTTTCTCCTTATAAACGGCGGTACGCCCCTGCGGCGGGTAAGGGACAGTCCCGCCGCAGGGGCGCAGTTCAGGCTGGAAGAAGCCGCCGCAGGCGCAGCACATGCCAGATGTGAGCGGCCTCAACGGTGGCGCACAGCTTATCCACCAGGCTGATGAGTACGGCCTCCCGGCTGCGGGGGCGCACCCGGGCCAGGGGCCACATGTGGGCGAGGATAATATTCTCCTCCTTGGGGGTCAGCCCACCGCAGAGGGCCCGGGCGTTGCGCACGGCGGCCCTGGGGTGGGCGAAGCACTGGGCCCCCTGGTAATTGCGGTGGTCCCGGGCGTTGTAGAGGTAGAGGTCGTGGAGCAGTCCGATCCGGGCGGCCATACGGTAATCCCAGCCCAGCCGCCGGGCCAGCCGAAAGGCCAGATAGGACACAAAAACCGAGTGCTCGTAGCAGGTATTGCCGATGTGGTGGGGGAGGGCCCGCATGGAGCGGACCTCCTCGGTGTGGATCAGGTCGTCCACACAGGCCAGATAGCTGCTCCAGTTGACTTCGTCGACAAGTGCCATGGCGTCATGTCATCCTTGCTTGCATTGGATTTGCAGGACGCAGGTCCTGCGGCTCTCATTATATACGCTTTCCCCCCGTTTGTCATGCCCCCGGAAGAATTTTCTTCTCACGGCGATTCATCGCCGTGGGAAGAAACCGGTTTCGGCTTTGCCGGAACCGGCC
>CANSQX010000048.1 GCA_947649225.1 uncultured Flavonifractor sp. | reverse complement strand
GAATATTCTCCTCCCCCTCCCGGCCCTGGTATAAGTAACAGCTATAATCGCCCGTAAACAATTCCGGGGGGCTTTCGATTTTTGCGCCCCGGGCCTTGAAGTGTTCGTAAATATCCATATCGGCCTGGACGTAAACCGGGTTACGCAGGAGCTGCGCCAAAAATCCCCGTTTCAGCGTTTTCCCATACACTTCTGTTCCCCCGAACGCTCCGTGCAATACCGCGCTGTTTCGCCTCTTCCTGCCAAGAACGCGAGCCTATTTCTGTCCCCGCTTCCGCCCCCGGCGGCCGGCATTCCAGAGGGCCTCGCCCCAGTCGAAGATCCGAATCAGGGCGTACATCACCGAGCAGGACATGACCAGCAGCACGGCCAGCACCAGCCCGGATTGGACGGTCAGATCCGTGAGGGCGAACATGTCCCGGAAGAAGACCACAGAGATCAGCGACCCCGCCGCCATGACGCCCCAGATGGCCCGCCGCTTCCAGTCGAAGGGCTTGCAGGCCTGATAGAGCACCAGCAATCCCACCACCAGCATCAGGGTGGCCGACATGGTGGACAGCTCGTCCACCGAAAAGGCGAATACCGCCGTAAAGAGCTCGGCCACCAGGATCATGCCCAGGTCGGTGAGCCCCCCGGGGAAGGCCCGGCGCAGGATATTGGGGATGAACTTCCCCCGGACCAGGCTGTGATTGGGCTCCAGCGCCAGGAAGAAGGAGGGAATACCGATGGTAAAGGCGCTGATCAGGGTGAGCTGGACCGGCTTGAGGGGATAGGGGAAGGTGGCGAACAGGCTGATGGCCGCCAGCAGAAAGGAGAACAGGTTTTTCACCAGAAACAGCGAGGCCGCCCGTTCGATGTTGTTGATCACCCGCCGCCCTTCGGCCACCACCTTGGGCATGGCGGCAAAATCCGAGTTGAGCAGCACCAGCTGGGCCGCCCGGCAGGCCGCGTCGCTGCCTGAAGCCATGGCGATGCCGCAATCGGCGTCCTTGAGGGCCAGCACGTCATTGACTCCGTCCCCCGTCATGGCCACCGTGTGGCCCGCCCGCTGGAGGGCCTTGACCAGCTTGCGCTTCTGGTTGGGCGTCACCCGGCCGAAGACTGTGTACTCCCGGGCCGCCCGCTCAATGGCCCGGTCGCTGTCCAGCGTAGCCGCGTCCACATACCTCTCCGCCCCCTCAATGCCCGCCTGGCGGGCCACCTCCGAGACGGTAACCGGGTTGTCCCCCGAGATGACCTTGACCGCCACCCCCTGGCCGGCAAAATAGCGGAAGGTCTTGGGGGCCTCGGGCCGGATGCGGTTGGAGAGGAGCACCAGAGCCATGGGAGAGAGGGCCTCCGGCCGCAGCGGGGCCTTCTGATCGGGGATTCCGTCGTAGGCCGCCGCCAGCAGCACCCGGAAGCCCTGGGCCGAGTATGGCTCCACCTGCGCCCGGAGCTCCTCGTACCGGGCTCCCAGCACGAACTCCGGCGCCCCCACGACATACGAGCCATGGCCCGCAAAGACCGCGCCGCTCCACTTGGCGGCCGAGGTGAAGGGGATCACCTGGCTGGCCCGCCAGACCGAACGGCCGTGGAATCTGGCCCGCATGGCCCGGGCCGTGTCGTTGCCGTCGTCCACCGCCTGATAGAAGGCGTTGAGGGCGGCGGTGACCCCGGCCTCCGGAAAGCGGGTCTCGTCCAGGAGGATCAGCTCCCCCGCCTCCATCTTGGGCTCGGTGATGGTGCCCGTCTTGTCCACGCAGAGCACATCCACCCGGGCCAGGGTCTCTATACAGCTCATATCCTGGGCCAGCACCTTGCCCTGGGCCAGCCGCAGCACGCTTACCGCCAGGGCCACGCTGGTGAGCAGGTAGAGTCCCTCCGGAATCATGCCCAGCAGGGCGGCCACCGTGGACACCACCGACTGCTGGACCCCCAGCTCCAGCACCTTATACTGCTGGAGAAAGAGCAGCACCCCCAGCGGAATGAGCAGAAAGCCGATCACCCGGATCAGCTTGTCCATGGCGGCCATCATCTCGGACTTGCCCGCTTTCACGTCCTTTTTGGCCTCCAGCGTCAGACGGGCGGCGTAGGAGTCGGCCCCCACCCGGGTCAGCCGGGCCCGGCACCGCCCGGCCACCACAAAGGACCCCGACAGCAGCTTGTCTCCCGCCTGCTTCTCAATGGCGTCGGCCTCGCCGGTGATCAGGGCCTCGTTGACCTGGACGCGCCCGGACGCCACCTCGGCGTCGGCGGGGATCTGATCCCCGGCGGCGAGCTCCGCGATGTCGTCCCGGACCAACTGAGCCGAGGGCACGGAGAGCAGACAGCCCTCCCGCACCACATTGGCCCGAGGGGCGGCCAGCAGGTTCAGCTTGTCCATGGTGGCCTTGGAGCGGAGCTGCTGCAAAATGCCGATGCCCGTGTTGGCGGCGGCGATCAGCAGGAAGAGCAGGTCGTCCAGGGACCCCACCGCCACCAGCAGCACGGCCAGAATCAGGAAAATCAGGTTGAAGAAGGTGCAGACGTTCTCTTTGACGATCTGACCGGCAGTCTTGGTGGGAGCCTGCACCGGGGCGTTGGTCCAGCCCCTCTCCTGCCGTTCCCGCACCTGGGCGGAGGAGAGGCCCCGGTCTGGATCGGCCTGGACGGCCGGGACCTCCCGCCGGGGACGGACGGCAGCGGGGTGGCCGGGCCGCCGGTCTGTTGGAGTGGGTTTCTTCATATATGCGCCTCGTTTATTTTGATTCTATCCCGCCCCCTCTCCCGCTATACTGTTAGGGGAAAGGAGGCGGTTTTCTATGGAAGCCATAGAACACCAGGAAAAACAGGCCGCCGTCGTCCGGCTGGCCGTCTGCGTGGCGCTGGCCCTGGCCCTCTACTTTGGCGGCGAGCGCCTGTGTACGTCCCTCAAGCTCCCCCTCTGGGAGAAGTACCGGCCCTGGCTGGAGGAGAACAAGCTCCAGGCCATTGCGGTGGCGGCGGGGGTGCTGTTCGGGGTCTCGCTGGCGCTCTTCCCTCTGAAGCAGGCGGGAGAGGACCCCGTTCCCCCCTTCTGCCCGCCCGGCCCGGAGGGCTATGAGCCCTGCGAGCCAAGCTGAGCCGCCGGACGGGGCTCAGCGGAAGCGGGACAGCAGGGCCGCGCCGATGATCCCGGCGTCGTTGCCCAGGGCCGCATGGACCAGCCGGGTGCGGCGCTCCTGGTCCCGGGCGTAGTCCTCCCGGTCCAGAATGGCCCGGAGGGGGGCCAGCAGGGCCTCGCCCTGGTTGGCCACCCCGCCGCCCAGGCAGAGCACCTCGGGCTGAAAGATATTCACCAGGCTGGTGAGCCCGCTCCCCAGACAGGCGATGTACTCCTCCACCACCGTCCGGGCGGCAGGGTCTCCGGCCCGGGCGGCGTCAAAGGCCGTGCGGCCGTCGGCCTCCGCCAGACCCATGACCTCTTTGGTGCGGCTGATGAGGGCGGTGGCGGAACAGTAGGCCTCGAAGCAGCCCAGCCGTCCGCAGGTGCAGGGCCGCCCCCCCCGGCTGATCACCATGTGGCCGATCTCCAGCCCAGCGTAGTTGAAGCCGGTGTAGAGCTTCCCGCCCAGCACCGCGCCGCCTCCCACGCCGGTGCCCAGCGTGACCGCCACCAGAGAAGCGCTCCCCCGGCCCGCCCCGGCGGCGTACTCCCCCAGGGCGGCGGCGTTGGCGTCGTTCTCAATCCAGACCGACCGGCCCAGCCGGTCCCCCAGCAGCCGGGCGATGGGCACGTCCCGAAAGTCCAGGTTGGACCAGTAGTGGATGATCCCCCGCTCCGGGTCCACGGTGCCCGGGACCCCCACCCCCACGGCGGCGATATCCGGCAGGGGAACCCCGGCGGCGGCGGCGGCCTCCCGGGCGGCCTGGGCCATGGCGGCGGCTACCGGCTCCACCCCCCGGGGCGTGGGCAGCGCGGCCCGGCTGACGATGGCGCCGTCCCCGTCCACGGCGGCGGCGGCAATGTTGGTGCCCCCCAGATCAATTCCTAAATAGAGCACAGCGGATCCCTCCTGAAGGATGGCCCGGAGCCGGGATGGGCAGGGATGCGCTCCGGTCTGCCGGTTCCCGGTCTGTCAAGCCTGTGATAGGCTCCATTATAACCCAAAGCGGCGGCCCCTACAAGGGGCCGCCGCTTGAATTTACGGTTCCTTTTCCGTTTCCGCCTGCTCATCATAAAAAATAAGAGGCCATCATCAGCCCTTCTACGATCAGGAAGAGGACCACGCCGGGGCTGCCGAAGAAGAGCCCCCACTTCCGCCGCTCGCTCAGGCCGGTCTGCCCGGGGTCGAACCACAGCTCCCGCCGGATCGTAAAAAAGAAGATCAGACCCAGGGGGATGGACAGCAGAACGAGAAAGCCCAGCAGCACCATGCCCCACTCCCCGGCCGCCTCGGCCAGGGGCACGAGGGCAGTGGAGATGGCGTTCACCATGGCGTGGAGCAGAATGGTCTGCCGGATCCGCCCGGTTCTCAGGGCCACATAGCCGAAGACCAGGCCGATGACGAAGGCATAGAGGAACTGGTTCAGGTTGCCGTGGAAGAGCCCGAAGCACAGGGCGGAGGCGCACACCGCCACCTTGTCCCCGTAGGGCCGCAGGCGGTCCAGAAGGAGCCCGCGGAAGACGGCCTCCTCGGCCACGGGGGCGATGACGCACCCCAGAAGGACGCTGAGAACCACCGGGTAGTCCCGGATGGAGTCGGTGGGGTTAGGCACCGGGCTGCCCCGCAGCAGGCCGATGAGGCCGGTAATGGCCAGAGTCACATAGTTGGAGAGGTAGAGCCCCGCCAGGGCGATGAGGAAGACCTGAAGGAAGCGGGCAGGCTTCAGCGGGCGGTCCGCGCCAGTTTTGGGGGGCGCAGGCTGCCGCCGGGTGATCAGCCAGCACAGGGGCATCCCCACGCCGTATACCGACACCACTGAGACGGCCCAGAGGAACATGGGGCTGCCCACCAGATCGGGGTCGAGCTGTCCGGCGATGGTGACGGCGGCCAGCTGGAGACCCACCATAGAGACCGCCATCCAGAACAGTGCCCAGCCCACATGGGATATTTTTTCGCAGTGCGCCCGCAGGCTGCGGGCCTCCGCCTGGCGGAGATCGCGTTCCCAGCGTTCCATAACGCTCCTTTCTCTGCCCCTGGCCGGGGACGGCGGGCTTTGCAGGAGGTTCCGTCCTCGTCCGGGGCCGCATGGATTGGCGGAGAGCGCAGGAGACCGAACTCCCCGCCGGAGCTCCCGGATACTCCCTATAGCCAGTTATGCCGGCTGGACCTGGACAGCCGCAAGGTTTTTCTGGTGCTGCGGCTGTCAAAGGGAGATGGGGAAGCGGCGGCCTCCAGGCCTTGTTTGAAAATGGAATATAATATAGCATATCTCCAGGGTGAAAGTCAACACAGCGAATAGGGAGGGGCGTGCCCTCCCGCTCATTTTATAACAGGAATGCGTGGCAGGAGCGGCTCCTTGCGCCCCCTTCATCAGGGGCCCCGGAACGAAAGCCGGGGCAGGACCCCGTCACGCCTCTGCCGGAGGGGCTGACAGGATACCGTCCATGGTCAGGACCTCAAATCCCTCTTTTTTCCCCTTCAGCTTGACCGTATCCCCCAGGGAGGTGACGGCAATCCGGCCCGCCAGGGCGTCGGCCACGGCGCGGGAGATGTAGATCGTGCCGCCGGGGGCGTTGGCCTCCAGCCGGGCGGCGGTATTGACCGTGTCACCGATGGCCGTGTAGTCCATGCGCTCCGGCGAACCGATGTTTCCCACCACGGCGTCCCCCACATGGACCCCGATCCCGAAGGAGACCGCACGCCCGTACCGCGCCAACAGCTCATCCGTCAGAGCCTGAGCCCCCTGGGCCATGTCGGCCGCAGCCTGGACGGCGTGCATCACGAAGTCCTCCTGGGGCAGCGGCGCGCCCCAAAAGGCCATGGCCGCGTCCCCCACAAACTTGTCCAGGGTCCCGCCGTTGCGCAGGATACACGACGCGATCAGGGTCAGGTAGCGGTTCAGGATCTCCACCACCTGCGGCGGCTCCAGCAGCTCAGACATGGGGGTAAAGCCCCGCACATCCACAAAGAGCACTGCAATCCGGGTCAGCTTTCCCCCCAGCTCCAGGGCGCCCGTCCCCTCGCGGAGAATTTCGTTGACAATCTCGGGGGCCACGTAGCGCTGAAAGGTGCTGGTCACCTGCCGCCGGGCCACCGCCGCCTGGATATAGTTGAGGGCCAGACAGCCCCCGTACAGAATCGAAACCCCCACCGGGATCCACAGCACATGGACCACCCAGCCCAGCCGGTACAGCGCCTGGCTGAGGAGCAGCCAGCCGCCCCCCAGGCCGATCCACAGCAGGGTGGAGACCCAAACCGGCCGCCGCCAGAACCCGGCCATTCCGATCAGCAGCACGAGGAACAGGAGCGCCAGCTGCGGCCCGTTCCCTGCCTCGATCTTATACGACCCCCACAGCAGCGCCTGGACGGCGTTGGCCTGGTACTCCACTCCGTACATGGGCCGGGCATGGTCCGCCGCCGTCAAATAGCTGTCCTGAAGTCCCGCCGCGTAGGGGCCGATCAGGACGATTTTGTCCGCGAAATAGTCCGCCGGAATCTCCCCCGAGAGCAGGTTGGCCACTGAGATGGACGTATCAAAGTCCCCCGGCGTCCCGCAGTAGGGGAGATACCAAAAGCCGCGGCCGTCGGTGGGCGGCAGGGGAGTCTCCGCCAGGCCGCGGGCCTGCTGAAACATCCGTGCCGCGGCCAGGGCCATGGAGGGCACCTGCGTCCCGTCAGGGAGCCGCAGATAGAGCATATGGTGGCGCAGAATGCCGTCGGTGTCCATCATGGCGTTGACATGCCCCTGGGTGGTCACGGCCCTCAGGGCCTCATAGGGGCCGTCAAAGGCCACCACCGCGAAGGTGTCCAGATAGTAGCCGTCCGCCTCGTTCCCGGCCAGGGCACTGCCGAACTCCGCCGCGCAGGCCGTCACCACGTTGCCGTATTGGCCAGCCGCCTCCGCCAGCCGGGCGTCCGCCTCCGGATCGCTCTCCCCGGCGTAGATCACATCCACGGCGATCGCCGCCGGGCGGCAGTCCTCCGACTCGTTCAGCGTCTCCAGCGCCCCGGCGATGATGTCCCGGCCCCACTGGCTGTAGGGTCCAAGCTCCTCCAGCGCCTGCTGGTCGATGCCCACCAGCACAATGTCCCCGTCCGGGGCCGAGCGGCTCTGATACCAGACGTCCGACACCGTTCGATCCGCCCGGTCCAGCGCCCCCAGCCCCGCCAGCAGGGTGAGCAGCCCGGCCGTAACCAGCATGAGCGCGGCCGGCCGGATAGCCCTGTGGTCCTTCATACCGCCCTCCTTACGTCTGGGGCGGCTGCTCCGGCTCCTCCCAGCACCGGCTGGCGATGAACAGCCGGGTCAGGGCCGGGTCCAGCTTGCCCTCCCGCTCGGCCATGCTCTCCAGAATGGAGAGGGCCTTCTCCACCGGCATTCCCGGTTTATAGGGCCGGTCGTCGGCGACCAGGGCGTCGAAAATGTCCAGAATCGTGATGATCCGCACCTCGGTGGGGATCTCGTCCCCCCTCCGGTGGTTGGGGTAGCCGCTGCCGTCCAGCAGCTCGTGGTGGCTGGCGGCCCACTCCCGCACATGGACCAGGTCCGCCGAGAAATGGATCTGGGAGAGGAGCTTGTCGGTAATCTGGACGTGCTCCTCCATAATGCTCCGCTCCTCCTCCGAGAGGGTTCCCTTCCGGATAGACAGCATGGCGTGCTCCTCCCGGATGAGCCAGGGGCGCTGCACCCCATCCTCCGCCCGGTAGGTCCGGGTGCGCAGCTGGTCCAGCGCGGCCAGCTGGCCGTCGGTGAGGTAGCCCGCTGTGTTGGCCTCCTCCACCAGCTGTACGGCGTCCCGGGACGCCTGGATCAGCCCGTCCCGCTCCGCCTCTGTGAGCCGCCCGGCCAGCCAGTCGATCTCCGCCTGACAGCGGATCACCTCCATGCGGTGGAGGAACGCCTGGTGCTGTTCCGGCAGAAGCCGGGCCATCTTATTCATGACCTCCAGGGGCGTCACCAGCTTACCGATGTCGTGGAGCCATATGCTCATGAGCAGCTCCTCTTTCCGTGCGGGGGAAAACCGGTAGGGGCCATCCTGGGCGTTGAGATAGTCGATAAACCGGCCGCCGTAGGCCGCCATGTGGCGGGTGTGACTGCCGTTATAGGGGGTGCGCTCGTCCACCGCAGAGGACATCACCCGGACAAAGGACTGAAACAGGCCCTTGATCTCGCCGATATAGCGCACATTTTGGATGGTAATGGCGGCCTGGGAGGCCACCGACTCCACCAGCAGCCCCATCTCGGGGGCGAACGCGCAGACCTGGCCCGACTCATCCAGGGCGTTGATGAGCTGGAGAACCCCAATCCGCTCCCCGGCCCGGTTGCGCATGGGCACCACCAGCATAGAGCGGGTCCAATAGCCGGTCAGGGCGTCGTAACGGATGGGGCCGGAGAAATCGTAGTCCGCGCACCGCCGCACATCCTCGATCCGGATGGTCCGGTCGTCCAGGAGGGCCAGGGCGCAGACGTTCTCCCGGCACAGGGGCACGGGGGGCAGCTCTGGCGCCCGGCCGTCCCCGCCCGAGTAAGTGCGCAGCGTATCGTTGCGCATAATCTGAAAGCGCAGCGTCTCCCCGTCCCGCAGGTACAGGGTTCCAGCGTCGCAGCGGGTCAGGTCCATCACACAGGCCAGGATGCGCTCCAGCAGGCGGTTGAGATTCCGCTCCGCCGAGAGCAGCACGCCGACCTCTAAAATCTTTTTGATTTGCTCCTGTCTCATAGCTGTATCTCCATTCCCTCTCTGGCAAAGCAGATCCCGGCGCCCTGCGCGGCGGCCAGCCGCTCCTGCGCCTCCAGCAGGCTGTCCGGGTACTGCCAGGAATAGTGGGTCATCAGCGTCAGGCGGACCCCCGCCGCCCGGCCCAGGACCGCGCCCTGCTGCCAGGAGCTGTGTCCCCAGCCGGGCCGCCCGGCCAGCTCCTCCTCTGTAAAAGTGGCGTCCCAGATGAGGAGATCCCCGTCCCGGGCGAAGTCCTCCAGCGCCGGGCGGAGGGCCGCGCCGGTCTCGCAGTCTAGGGCGTAGATCACCCGCCGGCTACCCTCCTCCAGGCGGTAGAGGAGGCTCTGGTTGGGGTGGTTCCCCCGCAGGGTATGAACCGTCACCCCGGGCAGGCCCGCCCGGCCCGCCAACCGGAAGGTATCACCCGGCCCCACCTCGTGGAACTCCACCCGGGCCGGGAACTCCGCCAGCTTTAGGGGCCAGTAGGGCGGACCCACCAGGGTCTCCAGCTGGGCACACAGGCTCCGGCCCTCCCGGGCCTCCCCGTACAGGTGAACCTCCGCGTCCGGGTCGTAAAGAGCCCGGCAGCCGGGCAACCCCATGATATGGTCCAAGTGCATGTGGCTGAGCAGAATGTCCAGACGCATCTGCCCGCCAGGCCGGGGAGACGGTCTCAGGCGGGAGAGCCCGCTCCCGGCATCCAGAACCACCAGCTCCGCGCCGCAGTCTACCGCAACGCAGGACGTGTGGCCACCATAGCCCAGGAAGTCCGCATCCGGCATGGGAATGGATCCACGAACCCCCAGGATAGTTACATTCCATCTATGCTTCATCGTTTCGCCTCGTTTTCGTATCTGCCCGCTGCGCATACAGCGGCAGGTTCCATCCTACCACAAAACCAGCCGTCCCGCAATGGTCTTCCTCCCCGCCTGCCTATAAAAATTGCGCGGAGCGGCCCGGCAGGAGAAAACCAGCTGTAGAAGTCAAACACAGCGTGTGGGGGTGATATAAATTGAAAATATAAAAGCTGCATGCAATCTCGCCAATATTGCAGGAGCACACGGAAAAGACTGGGCTACCCGGATCTATGCACGATAAAATGATTAGCATGATAGCAAATTGCAGTCGGTCTGATTTGGTTAAAAGTACAAATTGAACAAGTTAAGCACTGACAGTGGACGGCGATTTTTCATAAATAAGAAAAAGGTAGATAAGTAAATAAATGTAATCACAGAGGGGAATCAGTGGCGGTTTGGGATGAAAGACCACTTGAGTGTGGACGCAGGAACAGGATATGTCCACATGAGTGAAGCGGTCCGGGGAAATGAAATTAGGAGGCGTCCATACATTCAGTCGGAGGGCTCCGTAGACCTTCAGGCTTTGAGGGCACAACTCCAAGAAACCCCCGAACTGGCTGTCCAGCTGAAGATCTTTTTGCACACGGTGTACCGTCAAGACCTAAAACTCATATCGGAGGACACGAAAAATCAAATTTGCAAAACTCCGGTTTCATTAATAAGTTCTCCAAAATCGTCCTATTTCTCCAAAAGGGCTTTATAACCCCCCTGTATATCCAAAACAGGGGAGTGCTATAGCAGGCTTTTTCGAAAAGAAAAACACCGCAATTCGCTAAAATTGCGGCGTTTTGGTGGAGGCGGGGGGAATCGAACCCGTCAGAATTTTTGCAAAGTGATTGTACTGCAATAGATGTAGCTGTCATCACAGCTGTTGTGTTGCTTATTGTGTGATACACGAGGCCCGCCGGCACGGTGCCGGGGGCCTCCTGGAGCATAACACACCTGAAATCAAACAGATATAAGGGAGTGTTAGGATGTTCATCACCTATTTCATGTTCCGGCGAAACGCAAACGCCCCAGAGCTCGGGGCGTACCGCACCTATGACATCGCCGTGTATGGCGATCTCTGGCGGGAACCGCTTGCCGTGCTCCGGGACGTTGCGCTGGATGGGGATCTGGTGTTCCGCATGATCCAGGCGTTCAACCGGTGCCATCTCAGCCCGATCCACCTGAAGGACGCAGTTCTGGACATGCTCGAATAGTTTATGCCGGCCGGGCGGGAGGATACAGCTTCCGCCCGGTCTTATTCTCCCAATGTACTTCCATCCGAAAATACGACCATCGTTGGCACAAAGGACATCGTCATGTCCTCAAATTCTGTGTCTCTCAGCTTGATATGGTCGTCCATAAACCGGTTGACATCCAAATACATATCAGAGCAATGAATGGTCTCGCCGGCTGCGATGGAATCGGTATTTTCCAAATTTATCGAAATGATTTTCTTATTAAACATATCATAAAACGTGGTAATTCCCTGGAACCCGCGGATCTCCTTATCCGTCTGATTCTTGTAGTCAAATTCAAACATCACATGATCCGAGTAGCGGCGTGCGCTGGCGTCCTGGGGCAAGACATATTTTCCAGTCAGCTCGACCGTGACCGCTGAGAGCAGCGGGTCCGGCGTAGGCGTGGGCTTTGGCGTGGGGGTAGGGGCCGGCGTGGGGGCAGGCGTCGGGGCTGGCTCCGTGACCGCCGTTGGATCTGGAGGCAGCTGGCTGCCGCCCTCCCCGCCGCTTCCGCATCCGGCCAGGCATACGGCCAGCGCACCAGCCAAAAGCAGAAATCGCGCCTTCCTTCTCATAGTACCTCCTCCTTTTTCTCTATCATATCCTGCGAGACCTGGCGAAATATGCCGAAACAGGTCGAACCGCCAGATTAGTCATCTTTGAGGTAATCTTAGCATAAGCCGTATGTTACTGTCAATCCTGAGTTAGTCATTTTTAGGGTGAGGTGATAGGATGCGGCTGTTAACCCTGGACGGCTCGTGCAATGCGTGCGGTTCGCGGGTGCGCACGGCAAGAGAGCGGGCGGGGCTGTCCCAGGAGCAGCTGGCGGCGCGGGTCCAGCTCTCGGGCCATGCCCTGACGCAGAAGGCCATCAGCCGGATCGAGCTGGGGACGCGGGTGGTCCCGGACTTCGAGCTCCCCCTGCTGGCCCGCGCCCTGAACGTGAGCCCCCTCTGGCTGTTGGGCTTGGAGGATGCTTTTCCATGAAAAAGGAGGACGCCTGAGCTCAGGCGTCCTCCTCTTTTGTCAGCTTACCCATATCCGCCTCAATGAGTCCGAGGAGATAGGCGTTTAAACTCTTTCCGTTTTCTTTCGCGTGCTGCATGATTTTCTCTTTTGTCCCACCAGGGAGCCGGAGCGTGTAATGGTCCAGCTTTTCCAAATACCGCTTGTTTCCCTCTAAATGCGCCTTTGTGACCATACCAATCACCTCGCTGTTATCCTACCACAAAACCATACACGATGTCATGAACAAAACCCACAAATTCATGCCATCATGTTTGTGCAGTCTGCCTCTTGATATTCATGCAATCATGTATTATAATAGAGACAGCTCAAGAGGAAAGGGGGTGGTTGAAATGTCCAAGAAAAAGCGCCGCAAGCGTAAGCCTACGGCGCAGCCCAACCGGATGGAAGGTTTCGCGGCCGACATCCTGACGGGCATCATCTCCGGCCTGATCACAGCGGCAATCCTCAAATTGCTGGACTGGTAAGGCCAGGGGGTGCAGGGGCGGCAACCCCTGCACCCCCACTATAAAGGATTTTGGCGTAATCGTCAAGGGAGGTCTGCATGAAATATCTGCTATTTCTCATCATTTTCATTCCAGTTTTTTTGATTGTCCGGAAAATCATCCGAGTGCTGTGGCACTAGGCGGCACCGGCAGACAGCAGCCGGGCCCGCTCCTGTGAGCGGGTCCGGCTTTATGCCAGTCAATCCTCCCCGTCCAGCTTATCCCCGGCGGCCTCGACGCCGGTCTTCAGGGCGGCCACGGCTTTGCGGAGGAAGCGGGGCATGGGTGCGCCCAGGGCCCCGGCGTTCTCAAGGATAGACCCCAGCTCGGTGAGGATGTACCAGGCCACCACCAGGGGGCAGAGGAGCACGGTGTACTCGAAGGGCAGGGTCACCGCGGGGATGTTCTCCAGCAGCAGGCCGATCACAAAGTCCAGCACCCCGGAGATGGTGACGGCCACGATGCACCCCGCCTTGTGCCAGAGCCCCTCCCGGGCTTTCTGGGAGGACCACGCGCCCCCCTTCATGGCGGCGGCGGAGCCGGTCAGGTAGTCGATGGCCATGCAGGCCACCCAGGCCGCCACCAGCCAGCCGAACCAGCCCCACAGGGCCGTCAGGGCCGCGCACACCCCCGCCGCGCCCGCCTTAAAGGCCGCAATTTTGTGTTCCACGGCGCTCCCTCCTCAAAAGATGTTCGCGTTGGCCAGCATCTGGAGGCTCACCAGATTGTCGTCCGTGAGGTGCAGCCTCCCGCCGCCGGAGCCGTGAAGAATCCCCGCGTCCATGGCCCGCCCCACCAGCGCCTGGGCCCACTCCGGCACCTGGGCCAGGTCCGTGTATACCCTGGGCTGTGCGGCCGCCACAGCGGCCTCCACGAGCTTCTGAACCTCTTCCTTTGTCATGTCATCCTCCTCCTTCTTCTGATAGAGCGGCATCTGCGGGGGCCGCTGGCCCGCCAGAATCATGCTGCTGGTGTACCTCCCGCCCTGGGACCACTGGAGATGGGGCCGGTCCGGGAAGGACCTCCAGCGCCCGCCCCACTCGAAACCGATTTTTTCTCCAATCTCCCCCGCCCGGCGGAAAAAGTCCAGGTCGGCGTATTCCTGGCCTTTGACGTTCTTGCAGAAATCAAAGGCCAGCCCGATGCCCTGGGCGTGAAAGGCGGGCTTTTTGGCCCTGCTGGTGCCGTTCCGGTAGCACTGCATCTGGTACTCCGCATCCCGCACCGTCCCAGTGACCAGCACGTTCAGCCCCGCCTCCCGGCACAGCGCCAGCCACACCCGGCAGTTGGCCGCCACATCGGGCCGCAGGTCCTCGATCTTCCGGCTGTTATACATCCGCGTTCTCCTCTCCTTCCAGCAGGGCGGCCAGCTCCTGATACTCAGCCCGGGAGAGCCTGTCCGCCGCGAAAAAGACGTCCAGCTTGACCGCCATACCCGCAGTCCGGCCCCGCTCAATCATGCGCTTCAAGGTCCGGTACAGCATCCTGTGTCACCTCCTCTCCCAGCCCCAGCTCCAGCAGGGTGAGCCGGTACTCATGGTCCACCAGCATAGCCTCCGCGTCCTCCTGGGCCGTGGGCGCGGGCTCCGGCTCAGGGGGCCGGGCCGTGGGGGTCAGCCCCACCAGCGCACCGTCCCGGATCTCCAGCTCGCAGTACCCGCCGCAGGCGTACAGCGCCGCCTCCAGGGTCTCGGGCACGGCGATCCAGCCCTCTCCCATCCAGTTCTCCGTCCGGTGGGACTGAGTTTGCAGCAGATGAGCGCCCCAGGGCTCCGGTTCGATTTTGATAATGGTCAGCATGACAACACTCCTCTCAATGTCTGCCGCACCCTGTCCAGCAGGGCGGACAGCAGCCGCCGGACGGCCCCCCGGCCATCCAATCCCGCCGCTCCGGCCTCGGCCCTTCGGGCCTCCAGCCAGGCCCGGAGCCTGCCGCCGCCGGGGGCCCAGACCAGCCCGGGGCACGCCGGATCCGCCGGGGTCACAGCCTGCCCACGGCGGGCATAAGCCCCCCGCGCCCCACGGGGGCGCTCTTTTGGGGTCTGCCAGTCCTCCGGAGCTATGGCGCTGTAGTGCTCCAGCAGCAGGTCCCCCAGGCGCTCCAGCCCCTCCACCCGGGCGGGGCCGCCCGCCGCCTCCAGAATCCGCCGCTGGGCCCGCTGAATCCCCCGCAGCACCGTGGAGCGGTCCACCCCCAGCAGGCTCCCCACCTCTCCCAGGGACATCCACTCCCCATAGTAGAGGTACAGATAGAGCTGCTGGCGGGGGGTCAGCAGCTCCAGCAGGGCGGCGAGCTGGTCCTCCCGGGCCAGATTGAGGGTCCCCTCCTCCGCCGCCGTGCGCAGCACCAGCCCGCACCGGGCGCTCCGCTCCAGCTCGCGATAGGCCCGCCGGACCGTCCGGCAGACGGTGGCGCGGTTCACCCCCGCCGCCCGGGCGGCCTCCGCCTGCTTCTGTCCCTGGGACACGGCCGCTAAATATCCGGCCTGGACGGGGGTCAGGGCCCCCATGGCCCCCCGCAGGGCCTGCGCCATCTGCGTCCGGCGGTCCGGGCCCTCCGGTTCCTCCTCCAGCTGGTTCCACGTCTGGTATTGCAGCGCGTCCCAGCGCCGCCCGTCCGCCCCGGCCCAGGTGGTCTTCATGCTCACCCGGTGGTTAGGGATCAGCACCCGGAGCTGCCGGGCACAGCCTGCGAGGTCCTCGCGCACCCCGGCCAGCTCCAGCCGCAGGGCGCGCAGCTCCGCCCCGGCGGCGGTCTCCAGCCGTCCCTCCAGCTCCGCCCGCCGGGCCTGGAGCGCCGCCCGGCGGTTCTTAACGGCCTGTACGGTGCTCATCTTAAACTGTCCCGCCGGGGGGCTTTCAGACCGGCGGTGGTATACCGCCCGTCCCGGCGCCCGGTGTAGTAGCCCTCGCACAGCTGCCTCAAATCCCGGACCTCCCGGAGCATCTGCCGGAAAAGGCGGATCTCCCCCTCCAGCGCCGCCCGCTCCGGGCCGGAGAGCGCCGGGAGCCGCTCCCGGGCGTCCTCCAGCCCCAGGCGCAGCCGGACGGCGGCCTCCCGGTAATCCCGGGCCAGCTCGGCCAGCGCCGCCATTAGGATCGGGCCGCCGCCCAGCCCGCCGGATAGGCGTCCGGCGCCCAGATGTTGCCGTCCAGCAGGCTCTCCCAGACCTGTCCGCCGTACTTCACCTGGGCCCCCCGGCCATAGGCGTCCTGGGCCCCGCTGGGCTGGACCCACTCCGGCACGGCCTCCGGGTCCGCCGCCGTCACCCCCAGGGGGGCATACAGCGCCGGGGACTCCGCCAGCGGCCAGTCCGCCTGGCTGGTGTGGGCCTGGACCACCCGGTAGAGCCGCCCCGCCCCGTCGGTCACCCGGGCCCCGGCCGCGTAGGCCGTCCCGGGGGCCCAGGCCGGAAAGAGGTTGGGCACCTGGGCCGCCCGCACGTCGTCAAACCCTTGGGCGGCCAGCAGAGCCACCCGCTCCAGGTCCTCCCGCCGGTAGTCCTCCGCCTCCTTCTCGTAGACCACCAGCCCCGGACCCGTCTGTTCCATGCGCATGAATAAAACCTCCTATCCAAAAAACGTAATCTCCCCCGCGTAGGGCGCGGAGGCGGTCAGGGTGATGGTTCCGGTCTCCGCGCGATAGTCCACCCGGGTCTCCATGACGGCCCAGGTGCGGCTGCGCAGCTCCTCCCCCACCTGATGGCGCAGGGTGTAGCCGAATCCGCCGCCGCTGCGCCCGTGCCGGGCCTGGGAGAGGGCCAGCACGCCGCTCTGCCAGTCCGCCGCAGCGAAGCTGACCGTGACCGCCCGGGACGCCCCCAGGGAGTTTTGATAGATCGCCAGCAGGCTGGGGTTTTCCTCCACCGCCGCCCGCTGGTCCTCCGTCATGGGCAGGCCCAGCACGTACAGCCACAGGGCGTAGGGCAGGCTGTCCGGGTCCGGGGGGTAATAGGGAGGCTGGCCCATGTAGGACAGGAAGGTCCGCTTGTCGGTCACCACCGCCTGAAACCCGCCCGTCACCGCCTCGATGGCGGCGGAGGCCAGCTCCAGATCGTAGATATCCTCGGTCCGCTCCGGCTCCTGCACGGCCAGCAGCTGAAAATCCCGCACGTTCATGGACTTGTCCAGCCGCACCACGACTTTGCAGTTCTGGGTGATGGTGATGGTCTCCGTGCCGTCCAGCACGGCCATGCGCCCCCGGATATAGACCGCTCCGGCGTGGACGGCCAGGGTGTTTCCGCTCTGCACCCGGACCCTGCACGCATCCGGATCGGTCCCCGCCATCACCCCCGCCTCGGAGAAGAAGGGGGCGAAAAAGGCGGCGTGGTCGTCCGCGTCATAGGCCCGATCCCACCCGCTGGGGTGGTGCTCCAGGTCGCTGGTTTTTAATGCGTTAAAGAAATAGCCTTTCATTTCCGCCGCTCCTTTTTGTTCCTTCCGGGCGGCAAAAACCCGCCCCCGTTTTGCAGTTGACAAAACGGAGGCGGGTGGTATAATAAAGACAGAAGGGCGCTGCTGCAAGCGGTTGGCCCCTGAACTAAACTAACGGAAAACCGCTAGCCGTCCGGTGGCCGCCGGGCGGCTAGCACGCGTTTGGAGCTATGTAGGCCAGCAGCCAGAGGACTGCCAGGAACACAACCGCGAAGCGCAGGGCTTTCGCCCAGCGTCCGTCTCCCATCCGCACCACCTCCCTCCGAATCCAATTCGCAGGGAAATGAGCCAACCGCCATATGCAGCAGCGCCCGCCCCAGGTATGGGGCCTGTCCATTATACGACAGTGCGCCGTGTTTTGTCAAACTCCGCCGCCCCGCTCTGCCGGGGCGGCTTTTTCATACCGGTCGTCCCCCTGCTATCCCCTCCCGATCATCCTCCGCAGCCGCCCGAATACATTGATGGGGGCGCGGCCGAAGGTGGCGGTGCGGGTGAGGCCGCTGCTGCTCCAGGTGGTCTGCATCTCGGTGAGGGGGGCGTCCATGGAGACCCCCCAGGCCCGGTTCCGGATGGTCACCCGGTCCCCCAGGGCGAAGTCCGCGCCGTACCGGTAGGGCCCCGGGGCCAGCGCGCAGGAGAAGGCCTCCGCGCTCCGGAAGGCCTCCGCCTGGAGGAGTACCAGCCGCTTGAGCTCCTGGTACTCCGTCCCGGCGGCGGGGGTGTCCGCCGAGACCTCCAGGTGCTGCTCCCGGCGGCGGATGCCGGCGGGCTCGGCCTCGCCCTCCCGGGTGTAGGAGACGGTGAGGGCCTCGTCGGCGAACTCCGCCCCGGCCATGGTGGCGTAAAAGAGGTTCCGGCTGTCGGAGGCGTTCTTTTGGTACTGTTGGGCGAGCACGGTCTTCCGGGGGATCTCGAAGATCACCCGCTTGCGCGCGCTCTGAAGCGCCGTGTGGTCCGCCCCCTGGACCACGTCGAACACGAATTTGTGCCGCTCCAGGTCCGGCGTGAGGTCCCAGCCCAGCCCGGCGGCCTCCCCCAGGGCGGCCAGCACCTCGGATAAAACCTGGTGGCGGCTCATATAGCGGTCCTCTAAAATCCCCCGGCCCCGGTCCGGGGCGATCTCCAGCCCGAAGAGCCGCCGCTGCGGCTGGGCGGCCTCTCCCAGGTTGGAGCGGACAAAGTGCTGCATCAGGGTCTCGGTGGGGCCGGTCACGGCGTCGTAGCCCTGGGTCCCGGCCACGCCGGAAAACCCCGCCGGGATGGTAATCCGGTCCTGCATGATCCCCTTGAGCTGCCGCCCGGAGACCGCCAGCGCCTCCCCCTCCGTCCCGGCGCTGAGGCTCAGATCGTCCACAATCCCCCAGAACGTCCCGTCCACCAGCACCAGCCGCCCGGGCTTCAGCTCCATGGCGTGGCGGGCCTCCCGGGGGATCTCGATGCTGAAATACCCCAGCGTGTACAGCCGCTCCACGACTGTCACCGCCGTGGCCGCCATGGCCCGCCCCGCCGTCCGGAACGCGGGCCTCTCCGCCTCCGGCGCTTCAAAGATGCGGATTTCTACCGGCAAAATTTACACCTCTTTTTTTCCAAACCCTCTTGACACTTATGCGCATTATGCGTATAATATAACTGTAAGGGGGTGCTGGCATGAGATTCCGGGAACTGGAAGCCATCATTCTGGCGGACGGCTGGCAATACAAAAACACAAAAGGCTCACATTGCCAGTACACACATCCATCCAAGCCGGGCAAGGTCACAATCCCCAGGCATCCTGGAGACATCGCCCCGCAGACCGTCAAACAGATTTTGAAGCAGGCCGGGCTGTAAAAGCCCGGTGCTGCATACCATAAAGGAGGTTTCTTCCATGAAATTAACCTATCCCGCCTGCTTCTATCCTGATGAAGAGAAACCGGGAGCCTATGCGGTGGTCGTGCCTGACCTTCCTGGCTGTGTGAGCGGAGGCGGCACTCTGGCGGAGGCGATTCTTATGGGTACGGACGCGGCTTCCGGCTGGGTTCTTGACGAACTGGAGGAGGGAAAGCCCGCGCCCGCAGCAAGCCCGCTGGAGCGCATTACCCCCGAGCCAGGCGGCTTTGTCAGTATGCTGGTCCTGGATATGGACGCTTATGCGGAAAAATACGGCCAAAAGGCTGTCCGGAAGAACCTGACCATCCCCGCCTGGCTCAACACCTTTGCGGAAAAGCGCAGCATCAATTTCTCACAGGTTCTCCAGGACGCCCTCACCGACCTGTACCAGCAAGCCCAGTAGGGGCGCGCCGTGTGCGCCCGGACGCCGCCCCGAGAGGGGCGGCATTTTTTATGTGTCTGGAGCGTTCGGCCAGGCTCCTACACCCCCAGATAGGGAATCCGGTACCGCAGGTAGGCCACGGGGGTATCCTCGGGGGCCTCGTTGCGGATCTGGATGCGGCTGCCCCCGGGGCGGATGCACCAAGGGGTGCTGTCCAGGCTCATCCAGTGGGACACGTCCTCCTTCTCCCGGAACACGCCGCTCTCGTCCCGCTCCCACAGGATGGCGGTCACGTCCCCCATGTCCACCGTCAGCTTCTGGTCCTCGCCGATCGCGTGCTCGATGGTGACGGACTCCCCGGTGTCCAGGTTGGAGAGGGTCACCTGCTGGCAGGTGGAGTAGACCTCGATGGCGGGATAGATATCCACCGCCGTGGGGTTGCGCCCGGCGGCGAAGGGGGAGAAGCTGCCCATGGGCTCCTGTACCGGCGTCCAGGGGAAATGCCATTCCCGGCGGATGACCCCCAGGGCCTCCACCACCTCCTCCGCGCTCTCCCAGTAGGGGGAACCGGCGGTGAAGGAGATATCCAGGGTGGAGAAGGTCCCCGTGGGCGGGCTGATGGTGGGGGTGGCCAGGGGACGGCAGCGGACCTGTACGTCCGTGTCCTCCCGGTGGTAGATCAGGGTCCCCCAGCGGTTGGGGGCGAAGGCCTGGCAGAGCCGGGACCGCTGCCGGTCGTACTCCGCCCGGGCCGGGTGGAGCCGGTCGCCGTGAATCCACATGCTCCCCGTCAGATTGATGCTCCGGGCCTCCAGGGCGGCGTGCCAGACGCTCACCCCGTCCTGCCGCGGGGCCCGGGTGGTCTCCGCCGACGCCCCCAGATCAGACGCCAGCTCCTTGAAGAAAAACGGCCCCTCCCCGTCAAACACCACAATGTCCCCGCTGTCCGATATCCAGCTTACCCGGTGCATTTTCACCACTCCTCATCGCGCCCGCGCCCCTACCGCGACGCCTTCTCCAGTCCCTTTTCCACAAGCCGGGCCATCTGCCCCTCAGTAAAGGCGGAGGGGCTGTTGACCGTAATGCTCACGTTGTGATTGACCAC
>CANSQX010000047.1 GCA_947649225.1 uncultured Flavonifractor sp. | reverse complement strand
GCTCGCCGCCGCTCGGGTGGCCCGCGTCGATTATGATTCCCAGACTTGATAGGTTCTGCCATTCAATTACGGTGTCTGACGGCCGCCACGGAGAGGACGCGCCGTGTTTTAGATGCATGGTTGAATCGGTGCGCATTATGGGCGGCCGGAGGCCGCCCGTCTCTTGCGGCGGGGGCGTTACGGAGTAAGCCCGCGCCGCCGGAGCACCGTGCCGGAACAGCTCCGGGGGGTAATCCAAAAGGGGGGCCGCGGCCCCTCTTTTGGTCGTTTCAAGGAGGGGGGTGTCGGGGGGAGGGAAATCGAAATCCCTCCCCCTGACCGTCTCTTTGCTACTTTCTCCACGGGGAGAAAGTAGGCCCCCGCGGCAGCGGAACCCCGCGTTAGCGGCCCCGCCGGAGGTGTCCCCGAAGGCCGCCGGTCTTCTCACCCGCCGCTGGTGCGCCCCACCAGAAAATCGATCGACACACCGTAGAAATCGGCCAATTTAATCAAAGCAGACATCGTAGGCTCCCGCTCGCCGGACTCATACCGGCGGTATGAACGATAACCAATTCCCGATTTTTGGGAAGCCTCTTCCTGTGTCATATTCAACTTTTGGCGAAGCTCTAACAGGCGTTCTGAAAAAACGGACATAATTGCTCCTTACCCATTGACAGGACCAAACGGGCCGCTCTATTTCTCATCCGTCCGCCCCAGCAGATAATCCACGGACACCTGAAAATAGTCCGCCATTTTCACCAGAGTGGACGCAATGGGCTCTTGTTCTCCATATTCATACCGCTGATAGGTCCGGAGCGGGATTTCCAGTGCATTTGCAATATCCTTCTGCAACAGATTGCGCGTTACTTTTAATTCTTTTAGCCGGTTCGACAGCTCTGTCATAAAAACGCTCCTTCTTGTGATGCCACACTTGACATGCCGTAAATGGCATGTTACAATAGGAATAACAAGATTGATTGGGAGGATTGCAATGAATCCACTGCTGAATTGCCTCTACCAGCATACCCTGGAGCACCTTGAGCCCGATGACCCCGAGTACCAGGAAAACCGCCGGTGCAGCGCCAAGAAGCTCAGCGCGCTGGAGGCCACCCTGAACGAGCATCAGGCCCAGCTCCTCACGGATTACCTCTATATGCACGAGCTGGCCTCCGACGCCGAGCAGGCGGCAATGTTCCGGGGCGCGCTGATCGCGGGACTCTATTTCGGCTCACTGTGCCGCCTCGCCGAATAGGGACCACTTGTTGGCCCCGGTGATCGTGACCGGCACAAACCGCCCGATCAGGCTCTCGTCCCCGGCGAGGCGGACCAGCCGGTTGCCCGGCGTCCGGGCGGTGAGTCCCTTCTCGTCCGCCCCGTCCACCAGGCAGCGCACGGTGCGCCCGATATAGGCCGCGTGCTTTTCCTCGGAAATCTTGTCCTGCACCGCCACCAGCCGCTGGAACTCCGCCAGCTTCTCCGCCCGGTCCATGGGGTCGGGCAGCTCCGCGGCGGGCGTGCCCTTCCGGGGCGAGTAGATAAATGTAAAGAGCGCGTCAAACCGCACTTCCTCAATGAGGCTCATGGTCTCCTCAAACTCCCCGGCGGTCTCCCCGGGGAACCCCACAATCACGTCCGAGGTGAGCACCACATCGGGAATCTGCGCCCGCAGGGCCCGCACCTTGTCCAGATAGCCCTCCCGGGTATAGCGGCGGTTCATGGCGGCGAGCACCCGGGTGCTCCCGGCCTGGAAGGGCAGGTGGAACACGGGTGCCACCTTCTCACACCGGGCCATGGTCTCGAAGAGCGCCTGGGAGGCGTCCTTGGGGTGGCTGGTCATAAAGCGCAACAGAAACTCCCCCGGAATCTCGTTGGCGGCCCGGAGCAGCCCGGCAAAGTCCATGCCGCCGTCCAGATCCCTCCCGTAGGAGTTCACATTCTGCCCCAGCAGGGTAATGTCCCGGTATCCCGCCGCCGCCAGGGCGCGGATCTCGTCCAGCACGGCCTCCGGTTCCCGGCTCCGCTCCCGCCCCCGCACATAGGGCACGATGCAGTAGGAGCAAAAGTTATTGCACCCGTACATAATGGACACCCAGGCCTTCACCCCGCCCTGGCGCACCACGGGGATGCCCTCGGCGATGGATCCGGGCTCCTCGCTGTGGTCGAAGACCCGTCCCCGGCGGCTCATCACCCGCCACAGCAGCTCGGGGAACCGCCACAGGGCGTGGGGGCCGAAGACCAGGTCCACATGCCGGTAGGACCGGCGGATCTTCTCGGCCACATGGTCCTCCTGGGCCATGCACCCGCACAGGCAGAGGATCTGATCGGGGCGGCGGCGCTTGACGTGGACCAGGGCCCCCACGTTGCCCAGCACCCGGTCCTCCGCATGGGCCCGGATGGCGCAGGTGTTGAGGACAATCACCCCGGCCTCGTCCTCATTTTGGGTAAAGCCGTACCCCATCTGGGCCAGATAGCCCCGGATACGCTCGGAATCGGCCTCGTTCTGCTGGCAGCCGTAGGTGTCCACCAGGGCCAGCCGGGACTGGGGGCGCGTCTCGTTCAGGGCGTGGATTTTCCGGCAGAATTCCAGCTGGGCGGCCACCTGATCGGGGGCGATGCGCGTTGTCTCTTGCTTCAAAATACCGTTCCTCCCGGGGATTTGATGGCCTTTATCATAGCATTTTTTTCGGAAAAATACAAGGGGGGCGCCGTCCAACTGCCGGGTGGGGGATCCCGGACGCGGCTTCCCCGCCGGGCCGCCCGGGGCGGGCCGGTTTTTTTCCTGTTTTGGGGCGCATACCGGGCCCGCAGGGCATAGAATGGGGGGAAATCCACTGAAACAGGAGGCTGCCGTATGGAACAAGCACATCCCACCTGTCCGGAGGAGACCCCTATCCTCCCCCCCTGCGACCGGGAGGTCTTTGAGCGGGTCTGGCGCCGCGTCATGCCCGAGGACCGCCCCGACTGTCCCTTCACCCTGGCGGAGGCCCCGCCGTCCGCGCCCGCAGCGGAGGCGCCCGCCACCGCCCTGGCTGTCCGCGCCCCGGAGGCGGTTCTCCCCGCCGCGCCCGCCCCGGAGCCCCCGGATCCGGAGAACGACGTCCCCTGCCTGGGGGCCTCCTCCGCCGTATACGGGGCGCTGCTCCAGGCGTTCATCGACCGTGAAATCGCCAGCTGGAAGCGCTATGCGCTGCTGGCCCGGCGGGCGCCGGGGAACGGGGGCCGGGTGCTGGCCACCATGGCGGCCGACGAGCGGCGGCACGCCAAGCGGCTCTCCACGGCCTATTTTCTCATTTCGGGCGTCCGGTACTGGCCGGCGGACCGGGCGAACCAGCCTCTGACGGGTACATACCCGGCGGCGCTGCGGTCCTGCTTCTGTGCCGAGCAGAAGGCCGAGGCCGCCTACCGCGCCGCTGCCAACGAGACGGCGGACGAGGCGCTGCGGGAGCTCTATCAGGAGCTGGCCGGGGACGAAAACGCCCACACCTGGCTTCTGCGTGGCCTCGCCGAGCAGCTATAGAACCTGTATTCACAACCAGTGAATGCCGTCCGGGCAGGTCTTTTCCCGCCATACCGCGTCAATTTCCCTTGAAATCCGTCAGGATTCCTGCGGAAAATTTCCTTGTCTGGCGGGAAAATCCCTCGCCCATCCAGCATCCCCCGGTTATGAATACAGGTTCTGGCCCAAAAGCGGCCGGAGCCTCCCCAAAGGAGACCCCGGCCGCTTCCAAGCTCTCTTAAAAAACGCCGCCCCGTGCCCGCACCGCCCCAACCAGGCATCCGCCCCTGCGGCGCATGGCAGTCTGTGGCGGCCGTCAGACGCAAAAATTGGACTGCAAAGCCTATCAAGTCTGGGCGTCATAATCGACGCGGGCCACCCGAGCGGCGGCGAGCCGCTGCCGTAAAATTAGGCAAATCCATCGGGCGGGCGAAACTACTATCCGCGTGGGCTGTCCTTGAACCCAGAGGCCGCCCTTTCCCCGGGTCCAGGGCCGGAGCCCCGGCGCCTCTTTGTTCCTTTCTCTGCGCAGAGAAAGGAAGCCCCCGCGGCAGCGCCCCCCGGTCCTTCTACAAGGGCAGCACCACGGTAAAGGTACTGCCCTCGTTCTCCCGGCTCCGGACGTCGATGCGCCCGCCGCACAGCTCCACAATGCGGTGGACAATGGACAGCCCCAGCCCCAATCCCTTCCCGGTGTGGGAGGGGTCCCCCTGGTAGTACTTGTCGAACATGTGGGCCTGGATCTCTTCGGACATGCCGATGCCCGTGTCGGAGACCGCCACCTCTACGCACCCCTCGCCCCGGCGCATGGTCACTTCGATCTCCCCGCCCTCCGGCGTGAACTTGATGGCGTTGTTCAGCAGATTGAGCCACACATGGCGCATCATTTCGGCGCTGCCGCTGTAGATCACCTCGGGCAGGTCGGCGGAAAAGGCCAGCTTTTTCCTGTTCCAGGCCCCCGAGAGCAAAATCACGCACTGCTTGATCTGCTCGTCCAGGGCATAGGGGGCCTTGTCCGGCACGGACTGCTGGGCGTCCAGCTGGGAGAGGAGGAGGGTGCTGCTGGCCAGCTCGGCCAGGCGGTTGGCCTCGTCCAGAATCACCTGGAGGTACTGGGCCCTGTCCTCCTCGGTACACCCGGGCTCCTGGAGGAGCTCGGCAAACCCGGCGATGGCGGTGATGGGCGTCTTGAACTCGTGGGAGAAGTTGTGGATGAAGTCGCTGCGCAGGGTCTGGACGCTCTGGAGCTCGGCGGCCATGGTGTTGAAGTCCTGAAAGGCGGGGCGCAGGGGCCCGCCTTTTTTTGCGTCCAGCCGGACGCTGAAATCCCCGTCGGCCACCGCCCGCAGGCCGTCCGCCAGCCGGGCGGTCCGGTGGTTGAGGTGCTGGGCAAAGGCCACGAAGATGATGATCACCGACAGGGTGAGGGGCAGGGGGGCCACCAGCACAGGCAGCAGGTCGAAGGCCCGCCCCCCCTGGGTCAGGGCGTGGTACACATACCGGAAGAGCACATAGCCCGCCGTGGAGGCCCCCAGGGCCAGCAGGGCCTCCACCAGCAGGGTCACGGTCAGGCGGCGCTTCATGCTTTTCCCTCCGTCAGCTCGGCCTTGTAGCCCAGGCCCTTGATGGTGAGGATGCGGAACTCCTCCACCTCCCGCAGTCGGTTGCGCAGGCGGCTGATGTGGGTCTTGACGGTGTCCTCGCCGCTCTCCGAATCAAAGCCCCAGATGTCGTCCAGCAGCTGGCTGCGGGTGAAGATCTGCCCCGGATAGGAGAGGAGCTTGTATAAGAGCTCAAACTCCCGGCGGGGCAGCTCGGTGCGCACGCCGTCCCGGGTGAGCGTGTAGGTGTCCGAGTCCAGAACCACCCGCCCGGCCACAATCCGGTGCTCGCTGGCGATGCGGGCCCGGCGCAGGAGGGCGTCGATCCGCCAGAACAGCTCCTCAAAGTTCACCGGCTTGGTCATGTAGTCGTCGGCCCCGGAGGCGAAGCCCTGCCGCTTGTCCTCGAAGGACTGCCGGGCGGTGAGCAGCAGCACGGGGATCTGGTTGCCCTGGTCCCGGAGGACCCGGAGCAGGGCGCAGCCGTCCATGCGGGGCATCATGATATCGGCCACGATGAGATCCATTTTCCGGTGCTCCAGCAGGGCCAGGGCCTCGGCGCCGTCGGCGGCGCTGTGGACCTCGTACCGGCTCTTGAGCTTGGAGCAGGTCAAAAGGCGCATGTTCTTATCGTCCTCCACCACCAGAATCGCCGCCATGGCCGCCGTCCCCCTCTCTTTGTATGCCGTTACTATAATACACCCCTGTAAACAGCGTGTAAACAAACTGTGAACCCGCCGTTGTTTACGCTGATGTTACGTGCCGCTGGTAGAATGCGGCCATCCTAAATAAGCTATGCGACAGGAGGAGCGCCATGAAACGATGGATCGCCGGGGCGCTGGCCGCCCTTTTCCTCGGCAGTGCCGCCAGCAGCCCCGCCCTGGCCGCGGGGCCCCAGCCCGAGCCCCCCGCCCAGATGCAGCAGCAGGAGCCCGTGCAGGAGCCCGACGCGCCGGGCACGGTCTCCTGGGAGAATCTCCGCAGCCGGATCGAGGCCGGGAGTCTGGACGCCCGGGCTCTGGGTGAGAACATCAGCACCATCCAGGCCATGGACTACGACGCGCTGCTGGACCGGCTCCGGCCCCAGCTCAACAACCTGGCCACCGCCCAGTGGTACGCCTCCCTGGCGGGGAACCAGTACGCCGCCGACACGGTGGGCCAGGCCTACGGAACCCTGCGGGAGACCTTTGACGCCGTGTGGGACGGGGACCTTCAAGCGGACAACGCCGACCTGGTCCGCCGCCTGGAGGACGGCCGCAACCAGCTGACGGCGGGGGGCCAGAGCCTCTATCTGGCCATCCTGGGGATGGAGCAGTCGGCGGCCGACGGGCAGCGCAGCCTGGCCGCCCTGGACCGGAGCCTCACAGAGCTGCGCCTGCGCCAGAAGCTGGGACAGGTCTCCGCCCTGACCGTCCAGGAGCTGGAGCAGACCCGGGCCACGGTGGCCAGCCAGCTCCAGACCCTGGACGCCACCCTCGCCACCTACAAGATCCAGCTCCAGACCATGCTGGGGGTGGAGCCCGACGGCCAGCTAACCCTGCTGCCCCTGCCCGTACTGGCCCCGGCGGAACTGGACGCGCTGGACTGCGAGGCCGATCTGGAGCGGGCCAAGGCGGCCAGCCTGGCCCTCTATGACGCCAAACAGACCCTGGACGACGCCAAGGAAGAGTGGCAGGACACCCGCTACACCAGCTTCCGCTACGAGCAGCAGATGGCGGATCACACCTGGAGCGCCGCCCAGATCACCTACCAGTCCACGGTGCAGGCCTTTGAGACGGGCTTTCGCAGCCTCTACCGGGCGGTACAGGACCAGCGGCAGGTGGTGGCCGGGAAGGAGGCTGCGGCCGCCTATCAGGACAGGGCGCTGGAGGCCGCCCGGGCCCAGTACGCCCGGGGCCGGATCGCCCAGGCCGCCCTCCTGTCCGCAGAGGACAGCGCGGCGGCCGCCCGGTCGGAGCTGGCGGGTGCGAAGCGGGATCTGTTCAGCGCCCTTCAGACCTACCGCAATGCAGTCGAGTACGGAATCGTCAATTAAGAGGAGAAACGCGGATGAAAAAGCAAGTAACCGCCCTGCTGGTGGGAGTCCTGGCGGTGGGCCTGGCCGGCTGTGGGGCGCAGGAGGAGGCGGCGGTGCTGGATCCCACCGTCCATGTGGAGGTCACCTCCGTCCAGGTGGGGAGCATGACCAGCGAGGGCACCTACATCGGCACCATCTCGGCGGAGGGCACCGCCACCGTGGTGGCTCAGGTGTCGGGCACCGTGCTGGAGGTGCCGGTCTCGGCGGGGGACACGGTGTCCGCCGGGGACCTGCTGTGCCGGTTTGACGACGCGGGGGCCCGGCTCACCCTGGACAACGCCCGGGTGGGCTACAGCACCGCTCTGGCGGGCCTGAGCAGCGCCCAGGCGGGCTATAAGACCGCCCAGGCCGCCCTGGGCAGCGCGGAGGCCGGGCGGCAAAACGCCCAGGCGGGTGCGGAGAGCGCCCAGAACTCCTATGACGGCGCCGCCGCCAGCTACGGCATCACCGAGGACGGCACCCTCTCCCTGCTGGAGGACCAGCTCCGTCTGACCCGGGATAACTACGAGGACACCAAGGCCCTCTTTGAAATCGGCGCGGCCTCCCAGATCGAGGTGGACCAGGCCGAGGCCTCGGTCAAGAGCGTGGAGGCCAGCCTGGCCGCCGCCCAGGCCAATCTGGCCGCCGCCCAGGCCGGGATGCAGCAGGCCCAGGCGGGCATCGCCTCGGCGGAGGCCGGCATGGCCCAGGCCGAGGCCGGCGTGGAGTCCGCCCAGGCCGGGATGCAGCAGGCCCGGGCCGGGGTGGAGCAGGCCCGGGTGGGGGTGGAGAGCGCCGAGTACCAGCTCACCTTCTACCACGTGACCGCCCCCATCTCCGGGGTGGTGGAGGCCGTCAACGTGACCCCCAACAGCTTTGCCCAGGCGGGCACGGTGGCGGCGGTGATCTCCAACGCCCACAACAAGACGGTCACCTTCTACGTCACCGACGCGGTGCGCAGCACCCTCCAGCGGGGGCAGGCGGTGACCGTGACCCACGGGGACCGGACCTATCCGGGGGCCGTCACCGAGGTGAGCGGCGTGGTGGACGCCTACACCGGCCTGTTCCAGGTCAAGGCCGTCATCGACGGGGCCCAGGACCTGCCCGACGGGCTGGCGGTGGAGATCTCCACCGTGACCCATGCGGTGAGCGGCCAGCTTCTGGTCCCCGCCAACGCCCTCTACTATGACGACGGGGACGCCTATGTCTACGTGGCCCGGGACGGGGCCGCCGTGCGCACCCCTGTGACCGTCTCCCTCTACACCCGGGAGCAGGCCGCCCTGGCCCAGGGGCTCAGCGCCGGAGACCAGGTGATCACCTCCTGGTCGGCCGCCCTGAAGGACGGGGCCCCCATCCAGCCGGCCGGCCAGGCGGAATAGCGGGGGCGGGACGGAATGAAGCTGATTCGTACCATTCTCAAGCGCCCGGTCTCCGCCATTCTGATCATCCTGGCGGTGGTGGTCTTCGGCGTGGGCTCCCTGCTGGGGATGCCTCTGGAGTACTTCCCGGACGTGGAGCTCCCCATGGAGCTCATCATGGTGGTCTACCCGGGCGCGGACGCGGACTCCATTGCGGAGCTGGTCACCGAGCCCATCGAAAAAGAGGTGGAGGGCCTGAGCAACGTCAAGCAGGTCAACTCCATGACGGCGGACAACTACGCCATGATCCAGGTGAGCTATAACTACGGCGCCGACCTGGACGACGCCTATATGGATCTGAGGACCAGCATGGACGCCCTGGCCCCCGACCTGCCCGCCGAGTGTGAGGAGCCCCTCATCATGGAGCTGGACATGGACGCCATCGCCACCCTGAGCCTGTCGGTGAGCTCGGTGTCCGGGGTGGACGTGGAGACCTATCTGGAGGACAACGTGGTCCCCAAGCTGGAGCGGCTGGAGGGCGTGGCCCGGGTGGAGGTCTCGGGCGCCCGGGAGGAGTATCTGCGCGTGGTGCTCCAGGAGGATAAGCTCCAGCAGTACGGTCTGACCATCTCCTCGGTGGGCTCGGCCATCGCCGCCGCCGATTTCAATATGCCCCTGGGCAGCGTCACGGTGGGGGACCAGGACGTGGCCCTGTCGGCCTACGGCAACATTCAGATGGAGTCCCCCGACCTGCGGGACATCCCCATTCAGACCCGCTCGGGACAGATCGTCCGCCTGTCCGACGTGGCCGGGTTCATCGGCCTGTACAAGGCCGACCCGGAGAGCGTGAGCCGCTATAACGGAGAGAACAGCGTGATCCTGGAGGTCACCAAGCAGGACCGGGCCTCCACCATCGACGTGTGCAGCCGGGTGTTGGCGGAGCTGGAGGCCATGAGCGGGGATATCAGCTGCCGGGTCACCTACTCCGAGGGAGACAGCATCGTGGAGACTCTGACCGAGGTGCTGAAAACCCTGGTGATCGGCGTGGTGCTCACCATGGCGGTGCTCTTCCTGTTCTTCGGGAACTTCAAGGCCAGCGTCATCGTGGGGTGCAGTATGCCCCTGTCCATTCTCCTGTCCGTCGCCCTGCTGTATGCCGCAGGCTACGCCGTCGACCTGATGACGGGCACCGCCCTGGTGCTGGCCATCGGCATGATTGTGGATAACTCCATCGTGGTGCTGGAGAGCTGCTTCCGCTGCAAGGCGGAGGGGCTGGACTTCCGCCAGGCCGCCGTCCGGGGGGCGGGCACGGTGATGATGTCGGTCTTCGCGTCCACCCTCACCACCGTGGTGGTCTATATCCCCCTGATGCTGATCCAGGGCCTGTCGGGCCAGATGTCGGGGCCCATGTGCTGGACCATGATCTTTACCATGTCCTCCTCGCTGCTGTGCGCCGTCACGGCGGTGCCCCTGTTCTTCTTCCTGGTGAAGCCCAGGGCCCGGGAGGAGCTGCCCATCAACCGGCTTCTGACTAAAATCCAGGGTTTTTACCGCCGGGTCACCCCCCGCCTGCTGCGCCGTCCCGGCCGGACGGTGGCCGCCGCCGCGCTGCTGCTGGCCTGCGCCCTGCTGCTGGCCGGCCGGCTGGACTTCGTCCTCTTTCCCGACAACTACGACGGCAGCGTGCGGATCACGGCCACCTTCCGCTCGGGCACCAAGCTCTCGGTGATGGACGAGAGCGTCCAGGCGCTGGAGCAGGCCCTTCTGGCGGATGAAAACTTCAGCGGCGTGACCCTGAGCCTGTCGGAGAACACGGCCGCCTTCACCGCCTACGCCGCGCCGGACAGCCGCCGGAGCAGCGAGGCGGCGGTGGAGGCCTACGCCCGGCGCTTCGGCGGATCAGTCAACATGGATGTGACCGTGGAACCCACCGGCGCAGGGGGCATGGGAGAGCTGATGGACTCGGGCAACGCGGTGGGCATTACCCTCACTGGCCGGGACCTGGACGCCCTGGAGATCGCCGCCGGGCAGGTGTCGGACGCCATGGCCCAGGTGCCCGGCGTCATCAAAATCGACAACGCCTTTGCCCAGACCCAGGTGAAGGGCCGGGTGGTGATTGACGCCCAGAAGGCCCTGAACGCCGGGACCACCCCCGCGGCCATTGCCGGACAGATCTACATGCTGGTCAACGGGAGCACCGCCGCCACGGTGGACTACGGCGGCCAGGAATACGACGTCAAGCTGGAGTACCCGGCGGGCCGGTACGACGATCTCACCGCCCTGCTGGACCGCCCGGTCTACACCAACAGCGGCGCCCTCATCACGCTGGGGGACATTGCGGATATCGAGTATATCAGCACCCTGCCCTCCCTCTCCCGGCAGGACGGGATCTACACCACCGAGATCACCGCCACCACTACGGCGGCCGCCCGCTCGGACGCCACCAAGGCGATTACATCCGCCGTATCCGCTCTCGCCTATCCCGAGGGGGTGTCCCGGGGCCAGAGCTACACCGATCAGATGAACGACGAGGAGTTCAGCAGCCTGGCCCTGGCCCTGGCGGCGGGCATCTTCCTGGTGTTCCTGGTCATGGCGGTGCAGTTCGACTCGGCCCGCCTGTCCGTCATGGTGATGATGTGTATTCCCTTCAGCCTCATCGGCTCGGTGCTGGCCATCTTCCTCACCGGGTCCCCCATCAGCATCATCGGCGTCATGGGCTTTTTGATGCTCTTCGGCATTGTGGTGAACAACGGCATTCTGCTGGTGGATACCACCAACCAGCTCCGGGAGGACATGCCCCTGGAGGAGGCGCTGATCCAGGCGGGCTCCATCCGCCTGCGGCCCATTCTCATGACCTCGCTGACCACCATTCTCTCTATGGTGCCCATGATCCTCTCCAACGACAGCGGCGTGGGCATGATGAAGGAGATGGGGCTGGTGATCGTCGGCGGCCTGGTGGCCTCCACGGTGCTGGCGCTGTTCATGATGCCCTCCTTCTACCTGCTGATCCGGGGCGAGCGGGCCGACGGCACCAAGGTCCGGCTCCGCCGGAAGAAGACAGCCGCCGCAACGGAACAGAAGTAGCGGTTCCCGTTTCTGCGGGCGGCGGGTCCGCAGTCAAAACGCAATCAGGTGGAGCGCAGCGTCCCTTGCCGCGCTCCACCTGATTCGTGCTTGTCCCCGGTCACAGCCCCGCCCCCTCCGGAGCCACACCGCAGACGGTGAGCACCCCGTCCCGCACCGAAAAGTGTACGCTGAGCCCGGCGAAGGTCATGCCGTAGACCCGCTCCGGGTCGTTCTGATAGGGGGGCCTGGGGTCCTGGGCCAGCACGCCGGCGAGGGCGGCGCGGCGGTCCTCCGGCACCTGGTCCAGCCATTTTTGGGGGATCTCCACCTCCAGCGCAGGCCAGGCCCGCCGGCCGGTGTAGCCCCCGGTGGCCTCGGGGCGGCAGTCCCCGGGCAGATAGGGCTTGATGTCCAGGATGGGGGTGCCGTCCATCAGGTCGGCCCCCGCCACATGGAGCACCGGCCCCTGGTCCGTGTGGAGCTCCACCCCCGCCAGCCGGACCGCCGAGAGGCCGATGGCGTTGGGCCGGAAGGGGGAGCGGGTGGCGAAGACCCCCATGCGGGTATTGCCCCCCAGCCGGGGCGGCCGCACGGTGGGGGACCAGCCTGTCCGCGCGGCCCGGTGGAAGCGCCAGAGGAGCCAGATGTGGGAGAAGCCCTCCAGCCCCCGCAGGGCGTCCGGATTGCGGAATTCCGGCGCAAAGACCACCGTGGCCCGCAGGTCCTCCACCAGCCCGCTCTGGCGGGGAATGCCGAATTTCTCGGGGAACTCGCTGCGAATATGGGCGATCACCTGAAAGGTCCCTGTCTCAGCCATGGCGTGCCTCCTCTCCGCCGCTGTGCCGCGGGCTGTCCGGCGGCTGGCCGTCGTGGGCGGGCCACCGGCAGTCCGTGAGCGCCATATGGCTGAACACCGCCCGGAAGGAGGACGCCTCCGGCGAGCAGGCGTAGATCCCGAACCGGATGCGCCCGCCGCCCCGCTCCAGGTGGCAAATCCGCATCTGCCGGAAGGAGACGCCGTCCTCCGCGCACTCGATGCGGTAGTCGGCCTCCCGGCGGCTCAGGCGGTACCACATGGTCCGGATCGAGGCGTCGATCTCCGTGGTGGCCCAGTCGGAGTAGCCCCGGTTGGTGACTACGCTCCCCAGGTGCTGGTACCGCCCGTTCTCATACTCCACCGACGCCTTCAGCCAGTTCTCGCTGTCTAAGTAGAGCGCCACCCCGCACTGGTCAAACCGCCGGGCGCTCTCTGAAAAATCCGTCCGCACCGTAAAGCTGAAATAGCGCGCCTCCGTCTCCATCTGGAGCACCGGCGCGCTGTCGTTCCGGAAGCGGTAGTAGGTCCGCTGCCACAGATCCGTGTGGGGGCTTGTGACAATCTCCACCCTGTCCGCCCCGATCCGGCAGCGCTCCGGCTCCCTGGTCCAAATAAATCCGCTCATGTCCATGGCGGTCCGCTCCTTTTGTCTGAGGTTTGGTCTATTTTATCACAGCAGGCCCGTTTGGGCAAGCCGCCCGGCCTGTCCGCAGATTTTTGACTTGTATTTCCTGAAAAACGTGATATACTGTTGCAGTTTGATGGGCGGCGGTTTTGACGGTCCCCGCCCCCTCCGGGCCGCGCACGGCCCCGGCGTCCGTCCCGCGAGAGACGCCCCTGCGGACAGCTCCGCTGCCGCGCACACCGGCCGGCCGCCTGCCGGAAAAAGGCGGTCCCCGCGCTTCAGGCCCCGGCGGGAGGGGTCTGTCTTTTCCTGCGCGGAACGCTTTTGGAGGTACTATGACATTTCAAGACCTGGGCCTGATCGCCCCTATTCTGCGGGCGTTGACGGAGGCGGGCTACCAGCGCCCGTCCCCCATTCAGGAGAGGGCCATCCCCCCCGCCCTGGCCGGGCGGGACGTGCTGGGCTGCGCCCAGACCGGCACCGGCAAGACCTGCGCCTTTGCCGCCCCCATTTTGCAGCGGCTCAGCGCCGTCCCCCGGCCGGGCCGCCGGGCCATCCGGGCCCTGATCCTCACCCCCACCCGGGAGCTGGCCATCCAGATCGGCGAGAGCTTTGCGGACTACGGAAAGCACCTGGCCCTGCGCCACACGGTGATCTTCGGCGGCGTGGGCCAGAGTCCCCAGGTGGAGGCCCTGACAAAAGGGGTGGATATCCTGGTGGCCACCCCCGGGCGGCTGATGGATCTCCACAATCAGGGCTTTGTCTCGCTGGACAGCCTGGAGATCTTCGTGCTGGACGAGGCCGACCGGATGCTGGACATGGGCTTCATCCACGATGTCCGCAAGATCCTCAAGTGGCTGCCCGCCCAGAAGCAGACGCTCTTTTTCTCGGCCACCATGCCCCCGGAGATCACCGACCTGGTGAACCAGCTCCTCCACAGCCCCGCCCGGGTGGCGGTGGACCCGGTGTCTTCCCCGGTGGAGATCATCCGCCAGCGGCTCTACTATGTGGACCGGGGCAACAAGACCAAGCTGCTGGCCTCCCTCATCCGAGAGGAGGGGGCCAAAAACGCCCTGGTCTTCACCCGCACCAAGCACGGGGCCAACAAGGTGGCCGGGGACCTGAACAAGGCCGGCGTCACCGCCGCCGCCATCCACGGCAACAAGAGCCAGACCGCCCGGCAGCAGGCCCTGGCCGACTTCAAGGCCGGACGGATCACCGCCCTGGTGGCCACCGACATCGCCGCCCGGGGCCTGGACATCGAGGAGCTCTCCCATGTCTTCAACTACAACCTGCCCGAGGTGCCCGAGACCTACGTCCACCGCATCGGCCGGACCGGCCGGGCGGGCCGGGGCGGCACGGCCATCTCCTTCTGCGATTGCAGCGAAACGTCCTGTCTCAAGGACATTGAGCGGCTGATCAAGCGGCAAATCCCGGTGGTGGAGGGCCACCCCTGGCCCATGGAGCAGCGGGAGCCCGTGGTCAAGGACGCCCGGGGCCGGGCCGTCAACCCGGAGGACGCAGAGGCCCGGGCCGCCGCCAAGGAGCGCCGCCGGTCCCGGGATGCGGCCAACAAGGCGGCCGCCGCCGTCCGGAAGGCCCAGGCTCCGGAGCCCCCCGTCGTCCGGGCCTCCGCCCTCCCGGAGGTCTCCGCGCCCAAAAAGCGGACAGGCCGCCGGGACCAGCGGGCCAGCGCCACCCTGGAGGAGGCCCTCACCGCCACCGCGCCCCGGACTCCTCAGACCCCCGCCTCCTGCTCTGATTTCCAGCGGCCCGATCCCCTGTCCAGCGACGTGATCATGGACGCCACCGCCCGCCTGCTGGCCCCCCGGCGGTCCGCGTCCCCCGCACCGGCCGCCCCGGCGGAGCCCGGCTCCGGCCGGAAGCGCCGCAGGCGCAAAAAGACCGCTCAGCCCGCGCCGGCCCCGGCGGTTCCGTCCGCAGCGCCCGCGCCCAAGAAGTCCAAGGGGAAAAACGCCCCCGCCCGGCAGCGGCGGCCTGGCGGCGGACGGCGGCACGGCCCCCCCGAGATCCGCCGCAGCACCCAGAAGGACTCCACCGAGCAGTCCAGTCTGATGCGCCCCTACTACCTCAGCGACGACAAGTAGTTCTTTTCCTTGCAGGGAAAAGAATCCAAAGGAGCTTCCGGCCCGCCCCTTACACAGCTGCGGCTCCTGCCCTTCCGCCCGGGAACGGCAGACGCCTCTGTCCGCCGCCCGTTCCAGACAGCCGTACCCCCGCTGAAAAGAAGCTGCTTTTCAGCGGGGGTCCCGTTATGATGCTTTGGCCGAACAGCCCCGATGGATCGAAAAGGTGCTGCAATGTTAGTTCCCGTTGCTTGCTGCAACGGGCCTTTCACTGTATGATAGCAGGGAAAGGAGGCCGTCCCTGGTGTTAAAAGAAAACATTAAAACAATCCGAACATCCAAAGGGCTTTCGCAGGAGGATCTTGCAATCAAGCTGAATGTGGTGAGGCAAACAATCTCTAAATGGGAGCAAGGTCTTTCGGTTCCGGATGCCGATATGCTGATCTCCCTATCAGAGATATTGGGAACACCTGTAGGCACACTGCTTGGAGAAACCGTTGCCGGGACGAAGGCGGATGACCTGAGCATAGTTCTTGAAAAGCTTGAGGTCATAAACCTACAGCTTGCGCATAGAAAAGCGGCGAGAAGGAGAGCGGTTCATTGGCTCTTTATCGCACTGTGTCCGGTTATCGTGGCTATTTTTGCCCTCCTGATCAAGTCAAATAGCCCCTACTTGGGTTGGGATTACAGCAAACCCGAAACCGCAATCATTGGAGTGGCGTTTCACGCCTTTGAGTGGTTGTTCCTTAGAATCGGGCCACTTCTCTTGATTGGGGCCATCGTTGGGGCGTGTTTGACACGGAAGAAGGCGTGAATTGCCCCACTTTTTGGGGCACAGTCCAAATTCGAAAATTTGTATGTATTGTGCGCGCCCGCGGCCGCTTTCTCCGAACGCGTCATAGGGGGTTATGCCGTATCAATAAGGACAAGACAGACCGCAGCGGTCTGTCTTGTCCTTACTTTTCTTTATGAGGGCTTACCCGTTTGGGAGGGCCGCTGTTTCGGTCTGCTTGGCTTATTCCGCAAAGGTGCGGCAGAGGAAGGTGACGATCTCGGCGCGGGTGCAGGTGCGGCCGGGGGCGAAGGTGGTGCCGCTGGCCCCCTGGGTGACGCCCTGCTCCACGGCCCAGTCCACGGCGGCGGCGTAGGCGGCGGAGGCGTCCACGTCGGTGAAGGAGGCGGTCCCGGCGCTCTCCGGGCTGCCGGAGGCCTGCCACAGATACATGGCGGTCATGGCCCGGGTGCAGGGGGCGTCCGCCGCGAAGGAATCGCCCTCCACCATGCCCTGTTCGCCGGCCCAGGCGGCGGCATCGCAGTAGAAATCGTCCTCGGACACGTTGGCAAAGGGATTTTCGCCCTCGGGAGCGGGGGACCCGGCGGCCCGCCACAGGAAGGTGAGAATCTCGGCGTTGGTGCAGGTCCGGTCAGGGGAGAAGGCGTCCGCGCTGGTCCCGGCGGTGATCTCCCGATCCACGGCCCAGAGCACCGCGTCGGTGTACCACGCGCCGTCCGCCACATCGGTGAAGCCGGTGGAGCCCCCCTCCAGCACGCTGGCAAAGGCGGCGTTGCTGACGAAAGCGTACTCGTCCCGCTGGTGGACCTTGTTGGTCAGGGTGTTGGCGAAGAGGACCACGTTCAGATCGGCGTTGTCCGCGCCCTTACCCTGGTAGGAGATGGCCTGGACGGAGTCGTTGAGGAAGTCCTTGTAGTGGGCCCCGGTGCTGGGCAGGAAGCCCTCCAGCAGGCCCTTGGAGCTGTCCAGCTGCACCAGGACCTTGGCCCCCTCGGGGATGGCGGCGAAGTAGCCCGCGCCGTAGCCGTAGAGGAGGTCGTCTCCCCCGGCGATGTAGCTGGCGTTGATCAGGGTCTCGGTGGGGTAGGTAACATAGGCCAGGGCGTCCATGGCGTTTTCGCCCGCGGTCTCCCGGACCAGGGCCCCCTCGGGGAAGAGGGCGGCGGCGCTGGGGATGGCCCGGCGGCCGTAGCCGATGTAGGGGGTGCCGGACTTCACGGCGGCCAGGGCGGCGTCATCCAGGGCGGCGGCGCCCACGATGATGTCGGCCTTGGCGGCGTCCTCCGTAACGGAGAAGCCCATCAGCTCCATGGCCTGGCGGTCATAGTTGTACTCGTAAGCGCCGCTGACCAGGGTGGTGTTCCCAAAGCCCTCGGTATTGGCGGCGGGCTTGCCGCTGATGTAGACCAGGGGAGCCTTGGCGATGGTCTGGGCGGCGGGGGCGTCGCCGATGCCCACGGCGGAGGTGATGTAGTCGGCGTTGACGCTCTGCCAGTCGGCGTAGGCGCACAGGAAGCTGCCCTTGTACTCCCCGCCGGTGATGAGGGAGACGGACTTGCCCGCCTTGAGCAGGGCGTTGACGGCGGCCACCGCGTCCTCAGAGTCGTTTTTCAGCACCACCAGCTGGTCCTCCACGCCGGTGAAGGCGGCGGGGATGTGCCGCATGTAGTCCAGGCAGGCGTCGTAGTCCAGGGCGTCCTCAAAGGCGGCCCGGATGGTCTTGTAGGCCTCGGGCTCGGCGCAGACCGCCATATCGAAGCCCCGGGTCTTGTTGAAGGCGGTGATGCCCTCGGAGTAGAGGACGGGCCACTCGGTGATGACGGTGCCGTCATAGAGCACGCCGTTGGCCACGGAGCGCTTGGCCTGATACATGGAGACCACGGCGGTCCCGGCGGGGTAGTCCACGCCGTCATAGGTAAACGCGCCGGTGAGCTGGACGGTGACGCCGTTGCGGGTCAGGTACTGCACCATGTCATAGGCGGCCTGCCGGTTGGACTGGTTGGCCCCGTCCAGGGGGATGATGTAGCACTCGGGGTAGAAGTTGCCGTTCTGGCCCTCGCCGTCGTAGACGGGGCGGAAGAGATCGGCCTCGGCCCCCTCCACGTCGTACTGGTCGCAGAACCACTGGCCCACCAGCTCGTAGGCGTTGGAGTTGGCGTTGGTGACGCCCCGCTCCAGGATTTTGGTCTGGGCCAGAAGGTAGTCCGCCTTGTTCTGGGCGATGTAGTGGGACTGGCCCAGCTGGCCGTAGGCCACGGCGGTGGTCACATGGTCGTTGTGGGCGGGGACCTCCACCGTATAGGCCACGGTGCCGTGGAGCATGGCGTACTGGGGGGTGTAGCTGGTGGACATGTCGTCCCAGGGGTCCAGCCACTGGGTCTGGGGCTTGCCGTCCACAGTCTTGCCGTTATAGGTCAGATAGTCCCGCTGGGGGATCACGTAGCTGTTGTAGCCGTCGTTGTTGGCCACGGCGGCGATGCCCAGAGCCTCGCCCCCGGTCATCAGGTGCTCGGCCAGCAGGTCATACTCAAAGTTGGGCTCGTGGGGGGGATCGCAGGGCTCGCACTGGAAGGTCTTCACCCGTCCGTGGAACTCGGTGAAGCTCACCGGGTTCCAGGAGGCGATGAGGCGGGTCATGTTCTGGGTCTCGGCCTGGGTCTGGAAGGAGTTGTCCCGGTTCAGGTCGAAGCCGCCGGAGGAGGTGCGGGTCATGTAGGTCCGGCCCTCCACGTTCTCCTCGGGGACGATCAGGAAGAACACGTCGTCCAGGAGGGCGTCCACGTCCACGGTCTCGGTCTCGATGGTGTAGTACTTCTCCAGGTCCACAGGGGCGGAGTCGCCGCCCTTCTCGGCCCGGATGTAGCCCAGATAGGTGGCGGAGTCCTTCACCAGGTCGGGGACGGCCACCGAGCCCGCCTTACCGGCCGCGCCCAGCTGGCTGTTCAGCTCGGCCCGGCCTGCGGCGGTAAAGCCGGAGAGCCGGTCATAGTCGAGCTTGCCGTCTCCGGCTGCGGCGTTCAGGAGCATCCAGGTAAAGGCCAGGATGCCGTCGGAGGCGGCGAGCTCGTTGGCGTGGATGTTGGAGTAGAGGACGGGCACCTGGTAATCCTTCAGGGAGCCGTTCTCGAGCTGCTTGATGAGGGAGGCGGGGTCGGACTCGGCCTGCGCCTTGATGGCGAGCCACCTGTCCACAGCGGCCCGGTCCTTCGCCACAATGAGGTAGGGCATATCCAGCCCGGTCAGCCCGTTGTCGCCCTGGCTGGTCCCCATGGAGAACTTCTCCACATAGAGGCCGGTGCTCTCCTTGGCGTAGGCCACAATGGCGTCGATCTCGGCATAGATCTCGGTCATGGTGTGGAACTGATCATAGGGTGCGATCTTGATGGGGGCGGAGCCCAGAATCTGACCGTCCTGCACGGCGTTCAGGTAGAAGGAGCCGCACTGGTCCATGAAATTGCCGCCATTGCGCTGGGCGGTGCTGGGGTCGTCGCCGAAATAGAGGTTGTTGCCGAACGCGGCGGTGAGGACGGTCTTGCCGTCCACCGTGCCGGCGGCGGCGGTCACCTCGGTGAAGAAGGGGCTCTCGCCGTCGTCGCAGACCCAGCCGGACAGAGGGCCGCCCTGGGACTGGTTGGGATAGAGGGTTTTGTCCAGATAGGGCTTGCTCTCGTCGCGGGTCAGGGTCCAAGTGACGGACTCCGCCGCCGCGGCGGCCTCTTCCCCTGTCATATCCACAGGAATCGTGGCCAGGAAGGTCCGGGCGGAGGACAGGGAAATCGCGTCCGCGCCGCCGTCCTCTGCGGTGTTGACGATGCTGCCTGCGGGTGTATCCTCATCCGCAGCCAGGGCCGGGACGGTACACAGGGACAGCAGGAGCGCCAGCGCTGTCAGCAGGGACAGCAGACGCCCGGTGTGCGTGTAGTGCTTCATGCTTGGGTATCTCCTTTCGCTCTCCTCGAACTTTTTGCAGAGGCGCCTGCAATTTAGGGGCGCCTTTGAATAATATCCATCATTTTTGGATATTTATCAACAACGAGCATAGCACCTGTGCGCCCGCTTGTCAATGGTTTTTTCGTTTTTTGGGTGCCCGGCCACCCCAGGGGCGCGCCTGCGCGGCGGGCGCCCCATTTCTTTTCAAAAAGAAATGGGGGAAAGAAAATTAAGAACGACGGGGGAATGGGCGGCCTCTAGGTTCAAGGACAGCCCACGACGAAACTAGTTGCGCCCGCCCGTACATTTGCCTGGTTTTATGGCAGCGGCTCGCCGCCGCTTGGGTGGCCCGCGTCGATTATGATTCCCAGACTTGTGAGTTGTTGCAATTCAATTTGTGCGTCTGACGGCCGCCACGGAGAGGACGCGCCGTGTTTTAGAGGTTTGGTTGAATCGGTGCAGGCCCGGCTCGGTGCCGTTTCACTCAAACACCTATCCACACGGTGCATGGAAGCCGGTGGCGGCATAGAGCGCACGCATTCAAACGCTTTCGCTATCAGGGTTTGCGGGGTAACAATCGCTCGGCGGGCGGCCTGGGGCCGCCGTTGGTCACGAAACGAAACATCCGAACCGGCGAGTAACGACTGCCGATCAGGGAGGCCCCGAAAACCGTACCGGCCGCCCAACCTCGGGTCCAGGGCCGAAGCCCTGGTTTCTCTTTGCTACTTTCTCCAAATGGAGAAAGTA